>NZ_PJBY01000069.1:0-51865 GCF_002836005.1 Psychrobacter sp. Sarcosine-3u-12 | reverse complement strand
ATGTTAAAAGTAAAGGGTAAATTTGAAAAATTAAGGAGTTAAAATGACTTTACGACATTCTTCTTCACGCTTTTCGAAAATTTCATAACCTTTAGCAGCGTCAGACAAATTCATACGGTGAGTAATAATAGCTTCAGGTGATAAATCACCATTTTCAATATACTCTAATAATTGTGGTAAATACTTGTGTACATGGGTTTGGCCCATTTTGAAAGTAAGCCCTTTATCAAAAGCGTCACCAAATAAGAAACCATGAATGGGTCCTGCATACACACCAGGAACACTAACGACCCCGCCACGACGCACAGCTGCAATACATTGACGTAAAGCTGCACCACTTGACCCTTCAATTTTCAAATTGGTCATTATTGTTTCTAGCATACTGCCTTTGGCTTCAAAGCCAATCGCATCAATAACGCCGTCAACGCCGCGATGTCCTTTGGTCTGTTCAATGATGAATTCAGCAGCATCTACCTTATCGAAATTAACCGGAATAGCCCCGTACGTATCTTTGGCATACTGCAAACGGTAGTCATTATGATCTACCACGAAGATCTGCTCAGCGCCTAACATTTTGGCACAAGCTGCTGATAACAACCCCACAGGACCCGCACCATAAATAGCTACAGTTGAACCTTTAGTAATATTGGCATTAGTCACGGCCTGCCAAGCAGTTGGTAAAATATCTGATAAAAATAAAACCTTCTCATCTGACAGTGAGCCATTTACTTTGAACGGATTAAAATTACCTTTAGGAACCCGTACAAATTCTGCTTGTCCACCAGGAATCCCACCATATAAATGGCTAAAACCAAATAAAGCAGCCGGTGGCGGAATTATTTTTTTATTAATAGCAGCGCCTGGGCCTGTATTTGTAGTCTCACAAGCGGACATTAGGTCATGCTGACAGAAAAAGCAGTTACCACATGCAATAACAAAAGGAATAACAACTCTATCGCCTTTTTTAACAGCAGTGACTTCAGATCCTACTTCTTCAACTACACCCATAAACTCATGACCGAAGATATCGCCTTCCTCGGTTGCAGGCATTTTGCCACGATATAAGTGTAAATCTGAGCCACAAATTGCAGTTGCAGTCACACGTAAAATAACATCATCTTTTTCTTGCAGTTTAGGCTCTGGGACATTGTCCACTCGCACATCTTTAGCACCGTGGTAAGTTAAAGCACGCATAATTTCTCCAATTAAGTAAAGATTGCAAAATCTCGATAAACCAATAATCTGTGATAATACAAGATGAAAGTTATTAGAATCAGTGGTTTATGTTATCTAAGTTAAGTATTACTCAATTATATTAGCACCTTGAAAATCGAGATTTATAATCAACGTGTGTTAAAAAGGTTGCGTGTTGTAAGTAAAAAATTGTAGTGGTCAACTAATTTAGGACACTAATAAAATTCAAACCTACATCGCCATTCCTTATAACCCTGAGTTGAGAACGGATAATAATTATAAGCGTTGAGGCAACTTTTATGACCGCCAAGATCTGTTTATAGTGGTCAACTAATTTAGGACACCTTCTAAGAGGTTTTTATTAAAGTAACGTTTTTCTGTTTCTACTGGTGTTAAATAATTGTTGAAGCTATGCGGTCTCACGGTTTGATAGTAGCCCCAGATATAATCACTAATGGCGCTCGATGCTTCAGCGATATCCTCGTAACCGCCCTTTGGCATCCACTCGGTTTTAAAGCTCCTAAAGAAGCGTTCAGTTGGCGCGTTATCCCATGAGCGAGGATTGGCAAAGCACTGCTTTGCCCGAGTGCAAGGCGGAGGGCTGTGCCCGTAGTGGGTTTCCTTTGCGGCTCATACTTTGTGCCATACCGTCGCAATCAGCTATCGCGTCAACGAACTCTTTACTGGTGTAATGCGTGCCTTGGTCAGAGTGGAACAGCACACCGCTTGGTTTAAGGCGAGTCTGATACGCCATCTTTAGCGCTGATGCGGTCAAGGTGCTATTAGGTGAATCGAATACGCTAAAGCCAACCACACGGCGAGCAAACAAGTCTAAAACAACCGCTAAGTAGCACCAGCCACCTTTGATACGGATGTAGGTCACATCGCCTGTCCAGACTTGATTAGGCGCATCTGGGTTAAAGTTTCGGTCTAAAAGGTTGTCATAGGTTCTATGCGCCTCGTCAGCGTGTTTGTATTTGTGGGTCTTGAGCTGGCAGCTGACTAAACCCATTCGCTCCATAAGCTTAGTCGCTAAGTAACGCGTTAGCTTAATGCCATACTCGTTAGCTAAAATGGCAACTATAGTCCGAGCCCCTGCTGATTGCTTTGAGTCGTTGAATATTTGGCGTATTAAAGACTGGAGTTTGACTCGCTCAACATCAATAGGCTTAGTCTTAATACCATAGTAGTAACTACTTCTAACCACATCAAACAAGTCACACAGCTTCTTCTTACTTAATCTTTTGTCCTGCTCTGCCAGCTTTTTAATCAACGATAGACGTTGAGGTTGTCCGATGCCAGCAGAGCTGAAGCCCACTCGAGCATAGCTCTCCCCTTGCGTCGGGGCGAAGCAGTGCTTCGCTTAATCCCTCCTCATTTAGAATGTCTTTCTCTATCTTAAGCTGTCTGACTTCTCGCTCAAGCTCTTGTATGCGACGCTGATCATCAGTTAATGCTAGACCTTTAGTTGGACGAACGCCTTGCTGCTCTTTTTTATACTTGCGTACCCAGTTGTCTAAGGTTGAGATGCCGATGCCTAAAGACTCGGCTACTTCTGCAACTTTGCGATTGTGATCAACCACTAAGCTAATGGCTTCTAATTTGAATTCTCGGGTATATTCTCTACGTTTGGTAGTCATACTGTATTCCTTCTTTGGGGTAGTATAACCTCTTATAAGCTGTCCAATTTTATTATGCCACTACAGTCTGTTGAACATTCAAATATTAGGACTGCGCATTGTCTAAAAAATAGCCACTGCCAGTGCCACATTTGAATGTTCAACAGACCCTAAGCAAACTGTGAATACTTAGAGTTAATACTATCGATAGAATTGCCTAAATCAGAAATGTAACCAACACTACTATCTCATTGTTCAGTCTAATGAATCCTGATACCCATTCAAACTATCCCTTAATCCAACTGTCTTAACGTCTTCTTAACAGAGCACTTGTTATCGTAAGGAATTGCATTCCTTATCATTCTGTTGAGAAGCCCCACTATGTCAACCTCTCAAGCACTTAGCACCGATATTACCAAAGCCAGTACTAAAAAAAGCTATCGACGCAATCTCTTTAATCGTGAGATCAATCTCAGTTATTTGATTATCATCGTGGCTCTTTATATAGTCGCTACTGCGAATTTTGGTTTTTTTACACAAGTGCTAAGTATCTATCCTGTTAGCACTAATATTGGTTTTATCATTTCGATCATAGGCTTGTTGTTAGGCTTGATGTGGCTGATCTTTCAGTTGTTGTGCTATCGACCCATTGCAAAGCCAGTGCTCATCGCTATGGTATTGATAGCGGCTGTATGTGGTTATTTTACAGACGCTTACGGTACGATATTTGATCGTAGTATGCTGATCAACAGTATGCAGACCGATCGAGCAGAAGCGATGGGGCTGATGTCGCTAAGTTTTTTTATTCGGGTATTTCTGCTAGGTGTTGTACCCGCTGTTCTTATTGCAAAGATTCGTATCAAACGAGTGCCTTTACGTCGAGCATTATTGCAAAGGAGCGCGACTTTAATCTTGTCTGTCGCTTTAATAGCCGTCGCTCTACTACCTTTTGGGGATCAATACGCGACCTTTTTTCGTCAACATAAAATGGTTCGCAGCTACGCCAATCCCATTACTCCTATTTACTCTGTCATCAAATTGGGTACCGATTACGTCGATGAATTACGTCGTCCTGACACCTTGATAGCACATGCGACAGATGCCAAACGTCTCACTGCTACTGCGGGAACTAACGCTGCAAAACCTAAACTCATGGTCTTTGTCGTCGGTGAAACCGTTCGCGCCGATCACATTGGTCTTAATGGCTATAAGCGCGATACGATGCCTCTTTTAGCTAACCAGCCAGACATTTATAGCTTCAAAAATGCCACCTCTTGCGGCACTTCTACCGCTTATTCTGTACCTTGTATGTTCAGTTATGCCAGTCGAGAAAACTATAATGATAATAATTCGGACTACAACGAGAACGTATTAGATACTCTACATAAGCAAGGCGTCAATGTTGTGTGGCGAGACAATAATTCGAGCTCTAAAGGGGTGGCTGATAGAGTGACCTTTGAAAATTACAGGACAGCTGATATCAATCCAAATTGTGATGTTGAGTGTCGTGACATTGGTATGTTAAACGGTTTTGATACTTTAGTTAAGTCAGATACAAGGGTAAAATCGGACGTACCAGCTAAAGACACGCTTATTTTATTGCATCAAATGGGCAACCATGGTCCTGCGTACTACAAACGTTATCCTAAAGAATTTGAAGTGTATCAGCCAGTATGTATGACTAACGAGCTGTCCAAGTGCGATGATCAGTCCGTCATCAATGGTTATGACAATGCCATTCGTTATACTGATTACTTTTTAAATAACGTTATTGATACGCTAAAAACTTATGAGCAGGATTATGATGTGACGATGGTATATATCAGCGATCATGGAGAAAGCTTGGGTGAAAATAACATCTACTTGCATGGTTTACCCTATGCCATAGCGCCCGATGCTCAAAAGCAGGTACCCGTCATTATCTGGTCACCTACTACCAACAATATTGATAAAAGCAGCCTTGCTAGTATGATTGATCAGCCGGTATCACACGATTTTATTACCCCGACTTTACTTAATTTTTTCGGTATTACGACTGACGAAGTAGCAGCAGCGCCGACATTTTTTAAGTCTGTCTATTAAGATTTTAGCGCTAAGCACTGCTGACATTTATGCATGAGATAACTATGTACAAAATACTTATTATTGAAGACAACCCAGATATCGTGGCCAATATTTATGCTTTTTTTGAGCCTAAAGGCTTTGCATTAGACAATGCGCATAACGGCATTAGTGGCTTAACACTGGCTTCGAACAATCGCTACGACGTTATCTTATTGGATGTCATGCTACCAGGTATGGATGGTACAAAACTGTGCAAAAAACTCAGAGAAGACTTCCACAACAAAACCCCTGTATTGATGCTAACTGCTCGCGATACGATTTTGGATAAAGTTGCAGGCTTCGATAGTGGCGCTGATGATTATTTGGTCAAGCCCTTCTCACTCGTTGAGCTAGAATCTCGCATCAAAGCGCTTATACGTCGCCATCAAGACGACCATTTTCATCACAGTATCAATATCGGCAAATTGTCCTTGAATACAGAGGAACACACGATTACCCGAGAAGGCAAAGCGTTAAAACTGACGCCAACAGGGTTTAAAATATTAGAAGCTTTGATGAATGCGTCGCCCCGAGTCGTCAGTAAAAGCGAATTGGAGGAAAAGGTATGGGGTGAGGATATTCCTAGTAGCGATGCACTGCGTACCCATATGCACAGTGTGCGTGCACAAGTCGATAAGCCGTTTGCTGACATTATGATAGTGACGGTGCCTGGTGTTGGTTATCAGATTATTGACCCAGATAAAGTGTAAAATCTGTTTACTACCTTTACTACCTTTGCCACTACGAAGTGATGCTATGTTCAGAATTGACTCTATCGTTAACAAGTTTCGAATATCATACTTTTTATTTGCCGTACTACTTTGCGCGACTTTCGTCAGCATTTTTATGTATGCTGAGACCACGATGGAGAAAGAGCTGGTAAAAGCACGCCTACTGCAACAGTTAGAGCTGAGTCAAGAAAAGCAAGGTGAGCAACCCGTTTATGTCGCAGATCCGGGTATCAAAATTTACCGCTATGATACTGCGCCTGAAGATTTGAAAACTATGGCCGATGATAAAGTGCAAGAAACCTCTGTCACGGTTAAAACTAAAACAGGTACGACCAGAACCAACCTGCACTTCTTTGCTTATCAGCAAAATAAACAGAAATTTATTTTGACTTACTTAGAAGACAGAGAAATGGTATTGGCAAACTACCCTGTTTTAGCCATCTTTGAACATCTAGAAGACATCTTTGCCAATGCCTTGAGAGTGGCTGTTATTTTAAGCTTGCTGATTGCCATCATATTCTCTCAGCTATCCTCAAAGCAGATTACTAAGCCGCTACTAGATCTAAAACAAGCGGTAGAAAACGATCACCAAAATTTAACCGAATTGACTCATTTGCCGTCGGAGGTTGGCGTCTTAGCACGAGCGATTTATCAGAAAAACCATAAGTTAGAGCAGTACCTCAAACGTGAGCAGCTATTTACCGGCGATGTAAGCCACGAATTGCGCACGCCTTTAACGATTATTATGGGTGCGTCAGAAGTACTGGCCTCCCAATTAGCAAGCGATCACTATTTGAGTGAATTTACTGAGCGCATTAGTACGACTGCTAAAGAAACCTCCGAGATTATCAGCGCGTTGTTACTCCTCTCGCGCGCCCCTGAAAAACTGGACGCACCGCAAACTTCTATTAATAACATCGCTGTCAATGAATTAGAGCGCTTAAAGTATCTGCTGCGTTATAAAACGGTGACTTATACCGTAGTCGCTGAACAAGAGTATTCTGCTAATGTGCGCCCTGAACTGTTAAAAATGGCGCTGGGTAATCTGATTAAGAATGCCTTTCAATACACAGATGATGGTGAAGTCAAAGTCACTATTGATGCAGAAAAAATAACGGTCACCGATACAGGCCTAGGCATTCCCGAGTCTATGATGCCGTTGCTGTATGAGAGATTTGAGCGTTTAGATCAGCAGAATGATAGCACTCCATTATCTACAGATTTACTGGCTGACGATTATGCGAGCTATAAAGTTGAGGGTACAGGACTGGGTCTTAGCATCGTGCAGCGCATCATGACGCATATGGGCTGGCAACTGACCCATCAAGCCAATACCACAGGCGGCAGTACCTTTAGTATTTATTATAAATAACGATGACAGTGGCATAATTTTCATTAAAAAATGAGTGTACCCATAATGGCACTTACCTTAAATGTCCTCTTCAACCTTGATAGAAAGCAACGGCTGATACCATCATAAAACTAGAAAATTTTGAATTTCAGATTATTATTACCCCGCTAAAATAATGCTTAGTAATCTAGAGCGTGTCTTCAATTCACTCGATAGTCATCTAAATGGGCTAAAAATGGCTAAATCTTGCCAAACATCGTCAAATAGCTTGTTAATATCCCGATATTATCTACGCTATTTTTCTTGTTTGACGGCAATTTATCTCATTTTTATCGCTATTTCTGAAATGAAGACACGCCCTAATTAAAAGTATTTTATCTTAACGCTTTCTTAACAGCGCTAAGCACATACTGATACCCAAGTGCTAACCAGTGCCCTCCTACACTGGGATCATCACAACAATAATTATATCGGTGATTGCACTTTTTATTATATTTTCGCTTTTATTGTATTTTCACTCTAACTTCAATCAGCAGCAGTAGCCGATACCCTAGTAAAATTAGGTGTCAGCTACTGCTTTTTAGCAGGTGCAATCTATAGTCAAAATCTCCTAAAAATGCCACGGTATTGCTGATGTATGGGTCATACTTCAAACGAGGTTAACGCAGTAATACTTTTATAGTGGAATGACTATAGATGGGCGATGCCTTAACGCTTTCTTAACACGCTTCATCATATACTTAAGATATGCCAGCCACTCTAATCTAAATGACCAGTAAGCAACTAATATGAATAACCTCAAACCTATTACTCTCGATCACGATGCCGCACATCCTGATTATAAAAATCAGCCAGTATCTGGTGATTTTCTTGTAGTAGATAGCTTTGCGAGTAATGCTAAAGGTAAAACAGGTTTGGCGCGTATTTTAAAAGCCACAGGATATTCTATAGATGGTTTTAAAGCGGCTTATCAGTTTGAAGCAGCGTTTAGGCAAGTTTTTTGGCTCAATCTCGTATTATTCATAGCCATTATATTTATGCCTTTTAATATCGGTATAAAAATGATGCTGGTGGTTGCTTCCTTTTTATCCCTCATTGTTGAGTTGATTAATACAGGTATTGAAGCCAGTGTCGATCATACCTCAACCGAGCAACATCCCTTAGCAAAAATAGCCAAAGATGTCGGCTCTGCTGCCCAGTTTTTAGCGTTATTACTGCTGTTTGTGTTGTGGATAATGGCCTTAATAAACCTGTTATTTTGAATAAAACATCAGTTTTATAGCTTAAGCGTTTGCAAATTAATAAACGACAACTTAATAAATTGAGTAAGGCGCCTCAATGACTCTAAAAAATAACCTGACCGATTGGATGTGGCTGAAGCTCCTTTGCTTGACCATTATTGCCGCTCTAACCTTTGAGCACAGCCAGTTTGATATTCGTATTAGTGAGCTTTTCTATACCAACGGTCAGTGGCTCCTCCAAAAAGGTGCTCAGCCTTACGCTTTTATCTTTTATGATGGACCTAAAGCGCTATTAATCTTCTCAGCTATCTACTTAATCACGATTTTAATTATCAAATACAGACAACCTTCGAGCAATACTTCTACCATCCATTATGGCAAGCTCGACAGATTTATTATTCCTTTATCGGTTCGTGAAATAAGTTATCTGCTGACTATTCTTATCGTCGTACCTTCTAGCATTGCACTCTTAAAAGGAGTCACCCATGTCAGTTGTCCCAATCATTTGACACTGTTTGGTGGCGAGCTTCCTTATCTAGATATTTGGCAAAATATAGTCGCGAATACGCCTGCCAAGTGCTTCCCAGCCGCTCACGCTAGCGCAGGATTTTCTTTGTATGGTTTAGCATTCTTACCCACTTTGCATAAGTACCGCTATAGAATATTTGAAATAGTGACTGTCTTAGGCTGGACAATGGGGATGTATAAAATGCTGTTTGGTGATCATTTTTTTAGCCACACATTGGTATCAATGCTGCTTTCACTAACAATTAGCTGTGCGCTTGCCAGCGTGTTTTTTAAACGAACGGCTCATCACAAAGCTCACAACCTTACTTTAAGCAGCACAGTTGATTCAGTCAAATAGCTATTATAGTCATTCCACTATAAAAGTATTACTGCGTTAACCTCGCTTGAAGTATCACATATACATCTACACTTGGTTGCCTTGTACTACTTTTACATTGAATCGACTATAGCACAAACTCGCTCAAGCCTTCTGCCCTATAATTTATAGGGTTTTTTTGTCAAAAAATTTTAATGAATTTAGAAGGCCCTATCTTGACACTTTCTTAACACCTCTATTGATAATTTAGTCACGTCAACAATATGACATTAAATTTGCTTATCGACAGAGTGAATCCACACATGAATACAACCTTAAATACTCAATACCCATCCACCGCTGCAGATAATGATTCTCTATTAAATACTTTGTCCAAAGTTCCAGAGGTTACCCTGCTTTTTTGGATAATCAAAGTGGCTGCTACGACACTTGGTGAGACGGCAGGCGACGCCTTATCCATGTCGCTCAACCTAGGCTACATCGTCAGTACTGGTATATTCGCTGTGCTATTTGGCATAGCGGTTGCCACTCAAATTAAAGCCAATTCGTTTAATAAATGGTTGTATTGGACGACGATTATTGCGACAACGACATTAGGCACAACGATAGCAGATTACGTGACGAGATCACTAGGAATTGGCTACGCTGGCGGCTCAGCGTTACTGGTAGCGCTACTTGGGGTATGTTTAGTCATATGGCAAAAAACGATGGGCAGCATTGCCGTCGATAGTATTAGCAAGCCCAAAGCAGAGGTGTTTTACTGGACGACCATTATGTTTTCGCAGACGCTTGGTACAGCACTTGGTGACTGGGTCGCAGATACCAAAGGCATGGGCTATACAACGAGTGCCATCATCTTTGGCTCTTTATTAGCACTTATTGCTGTGATGCATTTCGGTACGAAAATATCAAAAACGCTGCTATTTTGGAGTGCTTTCGTTTTAACTCGGCCTTTAGGAGCTGTACTAGGTGACTTTTTAGACAAGCCTATCGATCATGGTGGTCTGGCATTGAGTCGCTTTGGCGCTTCGGCAGCGCTGTTAGGATTTATCATTGTCTGTTTATTAATCTTTAAACAACGGGCTAGTACAAAGGCTCATTGATATAAAGAAACCTACCTGAAAATGTGAGATGCCAGTAGATACTGCATGCTTATAGTCAAGGAATTTTAGAATCGCTACAAGGCGACCGACCGCAGATAGTACACTGAGTACCTCTAGAGCGGGTAACACCGTAGCGGTTTAAAAGTGCTCTGACTATATTATGAATCAGGCCGTATCGTGCTTTCAAATGAGTGCTTATACTTTAAGGCTTACTAGCACCTAACGATGTTGCTGTCTTTTTGTTCTTTTGTGCCTGCAACTCACCTTGCTCTATTTCTAACGGCGTTAAGCCCTGCTTTTTCGCTTTTAAATACCGTAAATAGGCAGGGATATGCGTTTTACCTAAATATTTATCCAAATAAGGTAAAAAGCCAGCATAGTTGCCTTTGAATTTGGCATGATGGAAGTCGTGATAGATAGGCCCTTGATAGATAGGCCCTTGATACATAGGCAACAAATGCACAGGATTCCAAGGAATATCATAACCAATGTGTCCATCCGCCCCTTCGACCTGACGTAGAATGACCCACATCCAAACCACATAGATATGCGCGCCTAGCAAGATAGGCCCAACCAAGGTGAGCGTCGCGGTCAATGAATACTCAATCCAGTGCATGTAATTACCATTGATACCGCAGGTATTACGAATGCGATGATGGACGCTATGAATATGCCGCAACAACCATTTATTCTCATGCATATAGTGATGCATCCAGTAGTATAAAAAATCATCAAGTAGCACAAAAAATATCAATTGCGCGATGATAATATACCAAACAGGCAGTGTGCCTTTGTGGACGCCAGTCAACTGCAATAGTGGCCAACTAACCACTAATAACGCCGCCAAAATAAGGTTGTTGACCACGATACGACCAATCGAAGGCAACAGGAATTTCTTCATCTCGAACGGTTTTTGTTGAATCTTGTATTTGCGTAAAGACAGCGGATCTAACCAAGCCACCACCGTCCATGGAATGGCTACCACCAAAAAAGCTGCCATACTAATGGCAAGAGTCGCCATAGGAAATTGCCAAAACCAAAGGTTGTTGTAAAACCCTTGCCAATACGAAAACACATCCATATGTCACCTATTGTCTTAAAGTAGCCGAGCTGTTGCTCACTACCAATTGCTGTACTGTTTTAATAGCTATAGTCAAAATATCCTAAAAACGCGACGCTATTGCTGATATCAATTTTTTGTCGCCTCTGTCTGCGCAGGCACAGCAAGCAAGAAAAATGGATATCAGCAGTGCCTGATGGTTCGATATTACTTTTCACTGACTATACACTGTTTTAATAGTAGCAGTGGTCAAGCAAGACACCCTAAACCGAGAATGGCTAATAAGTATGTTACCTTAAAACACTATAACATTTGTTGATTATATAAGCGGTCATTTAGGCTGTTGCTAAGCTTATCAGCGCCGACTAAAACGATTTTTTGACTGGTAAAACCCTCAACACGTCAAGCCTCTAACGTGTTTTTAAGACAGCGTTTCACTTCAATCACTCCGATTATTTCGATTATTTCGATATTAAACACCAATCCGTTCTTCAGAGTAACCATCAAGCAATCAACAACTCTACCGCCACTTCAAAAATATACTCATCTCTGATGGTGATACTCACCCTACCTTTATGAGCATTGGCGATAGCCTGCACTATAGACAACCCTAAACCTGTCCCTGAATGCTGGCTGCTGCTTTTGTCGTGACGATAGAATCTCTCAAATAATTTATCGGCATCACTTTGACTTAACGGTTTTTCTAAGTGATTCGTCAAGGTGATTTTTAACCAAGATTGCGTTGAGATTTGATTATGGTTCTTTGCCATATTGAGAGTGTCAGCTGTATAAAAAGCATCAGCCGTATTAAGAGCAAGAGTATCGGAGACAGCACTCAAGGGAACGCTGGTGGCTGATATAGCGATAACACTGTCACTGGCCGCATAATAAATGGCATTTGACATGAGATTGGCAAACAGCCGTTGCAATAAGCCTTCATCCCCTAATACCGTTTTAAAATCTCCTGATTTCGAAAAAGTTATGTCACGATCTTCGGCAATCATTTCATAGTAGTCTGTGAGCTTGGTGATTAAGTTTTCGGTATCTACTCGACTCACTTGCGAGTCACTCAGCCCTTTTTGGGTTTTTGCCAGTAGCAACATATTATTGATCATGGCTGATAACTGCTCAAGCGTATCGTGCTGATGATGCAATTGCTCAATGTATTCCTCATCCTTTCGCGGCTTATTCAACATCACTTGCGTTTGTGTACTCAGCGTCGCTATTGGCGTGCGTAGCTCATGAGCGATATTGTCCGAAAACCGTGACAATGACTCAAAGTTACTTTCGAGCTTGACCATCATAGCGTTATAAGATTCCGCGAGCGGCCTTAGTTCCAATGGCATATCACTAACGATGACACGCTCATCCAACCTTTCAGGATTAATGCCTTTCATCTTTTGAATAATAGTTGCCAAAGGTGCAAAACCCCAATAGACGCTCAATGCCGCTATGGAAACCAGCAGTAAGGTAATCGCAAATAAAATCATACTGAGCTGGCGATTAAACTGTAATAAATACTGATGATGCACGTCGATCGGTAAGGCGATAAGCGCGAGCATATTACTGTCTTCAATAATCATCGCCCGATAGCGTCTGTCATTGATATTAATGACAAACTGCTGATCGTCATTATCCTGCTGCAATGACCATAAGTTAAAATCTACGCTGAGCTCATTGGCAAAGTTGCTAGGGGTACTCGATAGTAGGCGTCCCTCTTTGTCAGCAATGATGGTCTTTAAATCGTAATCTTGCTGAGAAGAATGTAGATGGTTAGCGCTTTCTGTTGCCGTTGAAAGAAGTGGCTTTTCAGAAAGTGGGTTTATAGAAGATGGCGAGCTTAGTAGGTTTTGAGACGTTAGCCGGTCATCAGAGTCTGTTGCTCGCTTACGTAAATTAAAAGCTGCGTGGGTAATAATCTCAGCATCCATTTGTTCAAAATGCCCTTTGACAGAGCGCTGTACCCAAATATAGATGATGACTTGTGAGACGACCACGAATATCGTTAGTAAAAACACCGTACGCCATAAAAGCGGTAAGCGGCGGTTATCAAATTTATATCTCATGTTACTTGGCTTCTTACTTAGCGGCAGAATGTTGCGCTTCAATACTATGGTGCGCAGTGGTATCGCTATCGACAGCATCTAATCGGTAGCCCATGCCCCGTACAGTGTGTATCAACTTTATAGTGTAGCTATCATCTATTTTTATTCGCAGACGTCTTATCGCTACATCGATCACATTGGTATCATTATCGAAGTTCATGTCCCACACTTGCGAGGCGATGACCGAACGTGGCAGCACTTCCCCTCTGCGCTCCAGCATGAATTGTAATAAGGAAAACTCTTTCGCAGTCAGTTTAATAGGAGTACCTCCTCTATGCACAGTGCGCTTGGCAATGTCCATCTTAAGGTCTGCTATTTGCATGAGCGTACTTTTATAATCCGATTGATTGGCGCGTCTTAATAAGCTTTTTATGCGAACGATTAATTCTGCAAAAGCAAAAGGCTTGGTCAGATAATCATCACCACCAATCTCAATCCCTTTTATTTTGTCACTTAGATCATCTTTCGCCGTTAGAAACAGTACGGGCGTATGCTTGCCTGCAGCTCGGTAATTACGTACCAGCTCAAAGCCACTGACGTCAGGCAGCATGACATCCATGAGTATCACACTAAATTCTTCAGTCATTAAGGCATGATAGCCATCCAAGCCTGTCAGGTGATGGTCAACAATAAACCCCGCTTCCGTTAGCCCTTTCTTTATATACTCTCCAAGTTTTTTCTCATCTTCTATCAATAGCACTTTCATAGTTTTTCCACCTAATGTCATTATAGTTATCAATAAAGTCTATCAAGCCCTTTGTCATAAACGATTGCTTTGGATAAAAGTATATTCTGACGCCTAATATTAAGAGAAGAAAGATGACAAAGTTGTATTGTTTATGACAAACATGTCATGTCTCAGTCATCAAGCTGTCAGTCACCATTTAGTATTATAAATCAACGCTACATAGAAGCTCTTCTATAATACAGATAGATTCTATAAATTCAGCGGTTATTTTAATTAGACATTCTATTACTCATCTACTCATCTTTAAAAGGACTTCACATGAAAAATTATAGTTCACTCAAAAAAGCGGTACTACTATCAGCATCGATGCTTATCGGTGTAACAGCGGCTAATGCGCATACGACCAATCTAAGCACTTCAATTATCGATAGCTGCGATAACGTTACCAAGTTTGCTAAAAACCTAGATCACAATAATGCAAATGTATCGGATGCTGAAATGAAAAGCTATATCGATGCTAGAGTTGCTTGTGAAGTTCAGCATCAAGATCAGCACTTGCAGTCTGAAAAGGATTTCGTGAACAAATATGGTCGCGATCGCGATAGAAGCCCTCAAGTCATACTAAAGGATTCTATTAAGAATTAAAATCTAGAAACGTTAAGATGACAATATTGTAATCTTATTGTCATCTACCAGTCAGAAAGAATAAGGTATCATCTAAACCAATTTAACAGTCTTGACATTAAACAGACTCAGGCGTTAATAAAATAAATAGGAATTAATTATGTCATTATCTAAATCAATCGCTGCCACTGCTGTAGCTCTAATCCTTTCAACCTCAGCTATGGCGCATTCTCCAGAGATGCATGCGAAAAAAGATAGTATGAGTTGTGAAAAGATGGAGAAAAACATGCAAATGATGGAAAAAATGCAAAAAATGGATCATAGCAAGATGGACATGAACGACCCTGCCATGAAAGCTATGATGGCGAATATGGGCAAAATGAAGCAAATGCATGAAAAGAATTGCGCTACCAAGGACCAAGGATAATAACTCTGATAGTCACAGCGCTTCTAAGTAAATCTAGCTTCGATAAATGACGAGTCAAGTTCAACCACAAGCTTTGTTGGGCTTGACCTCATTAAATACTAAACTAATTTTAACAGCAG
Organism: Psychrobacter sp. Sarcosine-3u-12; assembly: GCF_002836005.1. Classification (NCBI taxonomy): domain Bacteria; kingdom Pseudomonadati; phylum Pseudomonadota; class Gammaproteobacteria; order Moraxellales; family Moraxellaceae; genus Psychrobacter; species Psychrobacter sp. Sarcosine-3u-12. The sequence continues at coordinate 36,656 of NZ_PJBY01000069.1, read as the reverse complement.
TAGACTTTAAACAGATTCAGGCGTTAACAACTTTCAATAAATAAATAGGAATTAATTATGTTGCAATTTAAATTACTGTCTAAATCAATCGCTGCCACTGCTGTAGCTCTAATCGTTTCAACTTCAGCTATGGCGCATTCTCCAGAGATGCATGCACAAAAAGATAACATGAACTGTGAAAAGATGGAAAAAAACATGAAAATGATGGAAAAAATGGATCATAGCAAAATGAATATGGATGATCCTGCCATGAAGTCAATGATGGCGAACGTAGGTAAAATGAAGCAAATGTACCAAAAGCATTGTGTCACTAGTGACAATGATTCTAAGTAAATCTGACAGCGCTAGATAAAGAGTCAGGGTCAACTATTAAAACTCGTAGACCCTGACTCTATCAAATACTAAACTAATTTTAACAGCAATAGACTTTAGGACAGACATATGAAATTTTTATGGGGTGCGCTTTTTACCGTGTTTGTGGCAATCGTTGGGGTCTTTGCAGTTGTTAGCAGTGGTATTGTGAATATCGGTGCAGATCAAGGGCATACCCCACTGGTTTATAATTTTTTAGAGACGGCTCGCACGCGCTCTATAGCAAATGCTAGTAAAGATATTGTAGTGCCAGATCTAAAACAAGTGGATATGATCAGCTCTGGTGGTGCAGACTACAAAGATATGTGTGCAGGTTGTCACTTGGCTCCTGATGTAGAAAAAACAGATCTAAGCGAGTATCTGTATCCGCGTCCGCCTAATTTTACTAAGGCTGAAGTTGTCGCGCGTTATGATAATAAAGCGGGGGCACAACAGAACTTTTGGGCGATCAAACACGGTATCATGGCCTCTGGTATGCCAGCATGGGGCGCAACCCATGATGACGATAGAATGTGGGCGATGGTGGCTTTTATTAGAACGCTACCTGAACTAAATGCCGACCAATATACAATGCTCACCACAAGATTTAATAGCGATATGATGGACATGGATATGAATGATATGGACATGGAGATGATGGACGCAGATATGATGGATATGTCGGGTGAAGGTGCTGAGATGCAGCATTAATTGTTGAATAAAAAACGCAGTGCTAGGTAGTACTGCTTTTTAGGCTTTAAAGCTTGCTCGTATTACTTCATTTAGTGGTCGGGCGTGATTTTCTAAAATACTCAATAATCAAACGCTCAGGAGTGGTTTTATGGGACGCTATACTAATATATTCACTAGTGGACATAACCGGGTATCAGGTCGTGTCCTTTTATTGTTAACGGCATCCTCACTATCGTTAACACTAGCTGCTTGCAGCCAAGCTAATACTAGCGCCTCTGATTCAGAGACAGCACAACCAAAAGAGGCTGTTGTTGCTACGCAAACAGCACAAGAAGCTGAAGTTGCTACGCAAGAAGTAGAAAAAGCTGAAGTTGCACCGATTATGACCCCCGTAACCACTCAGTCCACGTTACTCAAAAATGTCTCAGCAACGGTTTATAAAGATCCAAACTGTGGCTGTTGTAAAGACTGGGTAAGCTATGCAAAAGATAATGGTCTAAGTGCAACCACGCAGCACCCTAAAGACTTGTCCTTATTTAAAGATCGTTACGGCGTACCAAAGGAAATGCGCGCTTGTCATACCACAGTGACAACCGATGGCTATGTGTTTGAAGGTCACGTTCCTGCCAAATATATGGCACAGTTCTTAGAAAACCCACCGGTACAAGCGATTGGACTTGCCGTACCCGGTATGCCAGTGGGTAGCCCTGGCATGAAATATCAGGATAAATTCATGCCGTATAAAGTCATGCAATTGAACAAAGATGGCAGCACAGAAATATATGCTACTATTGAGTCTCCAGCTCAGCAACTGTAAATTTAGTTTTACTTAAATAGTGTTTTAGTTAACTTACTGGTAAGTTATTGATGTATTATTAAAATACAGGCTTAAATACCATCTCGTAAAATAAATTAGGTCAACATTATGAATAATAAGAACATGTTTAACCGCAGGCGTTTCTTGACAGGGTCATCCACCTTGCTTGGAGCGTCAATGCTATCCACGCTGCCATCCATTGCTAATAGTGCGCTAAGCAAAGGTCAGCAAAACGTTGTCGTCAATAGTGATAAAGCCGATCATGTCGTCCCTATCTTGACGGGTAATGAGTTTGACCTTTACGTCAGCGAAAAGATGATTACGGTTAATGGTAAGTCAAGTATGGCGACGCTCATTAATGACTCATTGCCAGCGCCGACGCTTAAGATGCAAGAAGGCGATACGGTCATCATCCGTGTCCATAATCAACTGAATGAGTCGACCTCTATTCATTGGCACGGCTTGCTCGTTCCGTTCGAGATGGACGGCGTGCCTGGCATCAGCTTCGATGGTATTCCTGCCAATAGTACGTTTACTTATAAATTCAAACTCAAGCAATCGGGTACTTATTGGTATCACTCGCACACGGGCTTTCAAGAACAGACCGGTATGCGCGGTGCTATCGTCGTTGAGGCTAAAGGACGAGAACGTCACCCTATCGCAGAAGACCATGTCATTTTACTTAGTGATTGGACGCACCGTGATCCGCATAATTTATTGAAACTACTAAAGCAGCGTTCTGACTTTGATAACTATCATCTGCCAGACTTCAAAAAGCTGTTGTCCGATATTGCCGCCACAGATATGAAAACTGCTTTTGATAAGCGTAAAATGTGGAACAAGATGCGCATGATGCCGACAGATTTTACAGATCTGTCTGGTGAAAACACCTTTACCTACCTTATGAATGGCAAAACGACAGCCGCTAATTGGTCGCAACTGGTCAAAGCTGGACAGCCGGTCAAACTACGCTTCATTAATGGCTCGGCACAGACGATATTTGATGTGCGTATACCGGGTCTCAAAATGACCATCGTCTCAACGGATGGTAATGATGTCGCGCCTGTCGATGTTGATGATTTTCGTATTGGTGTTGCCGAGACTTATGATGTCATCGTTACGCCTACCAAAGATGCGCATACGATATTTGCTCAAAACATAGATCGTTCAGGTTTTGTTGCCACTACGCTTGCTACCAAAAAAGGGGCTCGTGCTGCGATACCAGCGATGGATAAAATCGAGTGGCTCACCATGGCAGATATGATGGGAGCTATGGGTGCGAATGGCTATGACGCCAAGCACGCCAAAACAGAATATGACTTTAAGTCCGATATGCGCGTAGATAGTCCGCGTACGAATATCGATGATCCAGGCATTAACCTGCGTAAGATTAATAGAAAAGTTTTGACTTATAGTCAATTGAACTCTGTCGGCGATGAAATAATGGCTGAACAGCGCAAACCTACCAGAGAGATTGAAATACATTTAACGGGTGCTATGGAACGCTATATTTGGGCCATGGATGGTGTTATGTTCAAGGACGCACCGCCAGTCAATATCAAGCCAAACGAGCGAGTGCGTATTACCTTAGTCAATGACACTATGATGAACCATCCTATGCACTTACATGGTATGTGGAGTGATGTGCGTGCGCCTAATGGTGATTTTCAGGTACGCAAGCATACCTTTGTGATGCAACCGGCACAGAAAATTAGCTTTGATGTGACAGGAGAGGCTGGTCGATGGGCATGGCATTGCCATCTGCTCTATCACATGGAAGCCGGTATGTTTAGAGAAGTTGCTGTTGTTTAATAAACCTTTGAATATGAGCCTTATTATGAAAAAATATAAAGTAGGTCTATCGTTTATTGGCATGTCATCTTTGCTACTACTAATGTCACCTTTAGCAAACGCTGCTGAGATGTCGAATATGGATCACAGTAGCATGGACATGTCCGGAATGGATATGTCAGGTATGGACATGTCGGGTGATATGTCAGGTATGGACATGTCGGGTGATATGTCAGGTATGGACATGTCGGGTGATATGTCAGAGATGGACATGTCGGGTGATATGTCAGAGATGGATCATAGCAAAATGGACATGTCGAATATGGATCACAGTGGTATGGATATGTCAGGCGATATGTCGGGCATGGACATGGCAGGTATGGATCATGGAAGTATGAGTATGGATACGGCTAGTATGCAAGGTGGCGATGCTCCAGCCGATGCTCGTAGTTCAGATTACTCTAATGGTGTTACCTATGGACAATATGATAAGCCGGTAATGATGGGTAGTGCACCATTATGGGGCGTGTCAGTAGAAACCTTAGGCTATCAGTTTGAGGACGATCAAATCGATTTTGAAGCTGAAGGATGGTATGGCACTGATAGCAATCGTGTCACTCTACGCAGTGAGGGTAGTGCCCAAACTGAAGGTGATAAAGAAATCGATAGTCTGACCTCGCTCGCTTACTGGAAGCCTCTCGGTATCTATTGGAACGGAGAAGCAGGTGTCGCTTATAATACTGAAAACGATAAGTCCGCAATCATGGCTGGCATTGTCGGTACAGCGCCGTACTTTGTTGAGACTGACGCTAGAGCCTACGTATATACTGATGGACAAGTCCAGCTTGATCTTGGTACAGCGTACGAGTGGCGCTTAGCTCAGCGTTGGATTGTCAGACCAGAAGTGCAGTTGACTGCTTTCAGTAAAGATGATACTGACAACGGTATTACTAAAGGTTTTAATGAGCTTGAAACTGAAGTTCGGTTAGCTTATGAAACCCTAAGTCGTCAATTATCACCCTACGTTGGTTTTAGTTATGCATCAGCCTTAGGGGATGCACGAGACTTACGCCGCCAAGAAAACGTAGCCGTTGACTCTAGTAGTGTAACCGCTGGCGTAATGTTCTGGTTCTAAATTATAAAATGTCCATTATACCAATATTGTTAAATTTAAAGAGGTCACATTATGAATACTGCTAACAATGCTGCTAACAATGGGAATATGAATCATCAAAGCCATCAACAGGGTATAAATCCTTATGTGAAGTTCACTTTGATGATATTAACATCCACAGTGGTGATGTTTATCATGATGTATTTTAATACCTATAAATTGGATCACGTCTATTTTAGTGAAACCCGAGCTTATATGGCATTGTATATGGGCGCTGTGATGGCCATTATTATGCTCGCCTTTATGAGCAATATGTATAAAAAAACCAAGATAAACTTGATGGTCTATGGGGTTAGTGTGGTGTTATTTGCCTTTGGTCTATGGGGTGTGCGCTCGCAGCAAACTGTCGACCAAGTAGATTGGATGCAAGCCATGATTCCGCATCACTCTATTGCTATTTTGACCAGTGAGCGTGCCGATATAGAAGACCCACGGGTAAGAGAGTTGGCGGATGGCATTATCGAAGCACAAAAGCGTGAAATCGCTGAGATGCAGCAACTTATTGATGAGTTGGAGTAAGCAACCATAAATTTTAAGCCTCTCTTATTAGGTTTCATTGAGTAAACTGCCCATTGAAGCCCTCCTGATTGCTCTCCCTCATTGTATCAATAGTTATAGTCATAAAATAAAAATAAGGAGCTATCATAATGAACAATATGACCAACGGCACTATGCACGGCATGATGAATGGATCGATGATGCATGGTATGGGCTGGGGAATGATGGCTGTCTGTTTAGTATTTACTTTACTGTTTTTTGCCATATTAGGGTCTGTTGAACATTCAAATGTGGCAAAGGAGTGGTCTTATGAAACATATTGATGATACTAAATCTATAAAAGGCAAACAGTACGACAAAGTACCTGCTGGATATAGTGGCACAATCTATACTTGTCCTATGCATCCTGAAGTCAGAGAGGTTGAGGATAGTGGCTGTCCAATATGCGGCATGGCTCTCAAACCTACAGACACAGTCGATACTACCAATGACAATGAAGGCACTCACGCGCATGGTCATGGTCATGGAGCAGATACTAGCAATAAAAGTGCTACAGTAAAGCCTATGAAAGGCGGACAGTACGACAAAGTGCCAGCTGGTTATAAAGGTACAGTCTATATTTGCCCAATGCATCCGGAAGTTAGAGATACTGAAAAAAGTGACTGCCCAATATGTGGCATGTTCCTTCAGCCTGAAGACGAAATTGTTAAAGAGGTTGCTCACTCAAACGATGACAGTCATGCACACTGTCATGGAAGCCATACAGCATCTAATAACAGTGAAGTAAAATCTGTCAAAGGCGGACAGTACGACAAAGTACCCACCGATTATGAGGACACGGTGTATACCTGTCCCATGCACCCTGAAGTCAGAGACATCGAAAATAGCGGTTGTCCCATATGCGGTATGGCGTTAGAACCCGAGACGATTACTATCGGTGAAGAGGATACCTCAGAGCTCGATGACATGAGCCGTCGGTTTTGGATCTGTACCGTACTGACTATCCCACTATTCTTATACGCCATGAGCGATATGGTCGGGGTAGATCTGAGGACTATTGGTCAATACGATATCTCCTCGCAAGTCGCGCAGTGGATACAGCTAGCGCTAGCCACTCCTGTTGTCGTTTGGGGTGCAGCGCCTTTCTTCGTACGCGGTTGGCAATCGATAAAAAGCCGTAATCTCAATATGTTTACCTTAATCGCTATAGGGGTTGGTGCGGCCTATGGCTTTAGTATTGTGGCGACTTTCTTTCCTGATATTTTCCCAGACAGCTTTAGAGACTCAGCGGGTCAAGTTGGCGTCTATTACGAAGCCGCTGCGGTTATCACTACCTTAGTATTATTAGGTCAAGTGCTAGAGCTTAAAGCCAGAAGTCAAACGTCAGGCGCGATTCGAGCATTACTTGAGCTGGCACCACCAACAGCCAGACGAGTCGATAAAAGTGGTGCTGAAGTAGAAGTCCCTCTAGAAGAAGTCATCAGTGGCGATAAGTTGCGCGTCAAACCCGGTGAAAAACTCCCTGTAGATGGCACGGTCATTGAAGGTAATAGTAATGTTGACGAATCGATGGTCACTGGTGAGCCACTGGCGGTCGCGAAAGTCACAGGCGATACGGTTACTGGCGGCACCGTCAACGGCACTGGTACCTTATTAATCGAAGCGGTCAATGTCGGCGATGATACGGTTTTGTCCAAAATCGTACAAATGGTGGCTGAAGCTCAGCGTAGTCGCGCACCAATACAAAAGATAGTCGATCAAGTCGCTGGTTGGTTCGTCCCGATTGTACTTATCTGCTCAGTCATCACCTTTATCGTTTGGGCGATTTTTGGACCTACTCCCGCGATGGCGTTTGCTATTGTTAACGCGATTGCCGTATTGATTATTGCTTGTCCCTGCGCGCTAGGATTGGCGACCCCAATGTCCATTATGGTTGGCACGGGGAAAGGCGCACAAAATGGCGTACTCATCAAAAACGCTGAAGCGCTTGAGAGTATGGAAAAAGTTGACACCATTGTCGTTGACAAAACAGGCACGCTGACTGCTGGTAAACCGGAGTTAACAGCCATCGATGCGTTATCAGGTCAAGACGAAGATGAGTTTTTAGCGCTTGTCGCCGCCGTTGAAAGCGCGAGCGAGCACCCTTTAGCAGAAGCTATCGTCAGAGCGGCTAAGGACAAGTCGCTTACTATTCCCAAAGCCAGCGATTTTAATTCCACAACGGGCGAAGGCGTACAAGCGCTAGTCAATGGCAAGCAAGTCGCAATCGGCAACTCAAAGCTTATGGAGAGTTTAAACAGCTTCGATCAAGATTTGTCTACTAAAGCTGATGTCCGCAGAAAGGACGGTGAAACGGTCATGTTTGTCGCTATAGATGGCAAAGCGGCTGGTATAGTTTCAGTGGCTGACCCAATCAAGCCAAGCACTGCCGATGCGATAAAACTGCTACATAGCGCAGGACTAAAAGTCGTGATGCTAACGGGCGACAACGAAAAAACGGCGCAAGCGGTCGCTAATAAATTAGGCATTGATGACGTCCATGCCGATGTCTCACCAGAGGATAAAAATCGCATCGTCAAAGAGATGCAAGACAGCGGTAAAATGGTGGCGATGGCAGGAGACGGTATCAATGACGCCCCTGCCTTGGCGCAAGCGAATGTCGGTATCGCTATGGGCACAGGGACTGATGTGGCGATGGAAAGCGCGAGCATTACTCTCGTCAAAGGGAATCTGATGGGAATTGCCAAAGCTTATAAACTCAGCCACTCGACCATGCGCAATATCAGACAAAACTTGTTTTTTGCTTTTATCTATAACGTAATTGGTATACCGATTGCCGCAGGCGTACTGTATCCAGCTTTTGGGTTGTTACTCAGTCCAATGATAGCGGCTGCCGCGATGAGCTTATCCTCAGTATCTGTCATTGGTAACGCCTTAAGATTGCGTCGGTTGGATCTATAGAATATTAGAGGCTGTTTAACATTCACAAATAGGCGGGACTGATGCAGACTCAGTTACCGTCAGCAGGCTCAATAGTATTGAGCCAAACATCTCTTATCTTAAGCAAATGAACTTGCCTTAAAATCGTCTATCTAGATTTTGGTGGTACAGAATAAGTGCCAACCACATGAGCCACCAAGTCGCTAGAGCCTTCTGAATAAAGAGAAACCTCGCCCACGATTAGTGTGCGCCCTACTTTCATCAACGTGCAGTCAGCGATGATGCGTGCTTCTGCTGAAGGTTTACGCAAAAAGTTGATGGTCAGATTCGTTGTCACTGTCAACGGTACAATGCCAATTTTTCCCAGTATTGCCACATAAATGGCTACATCAGCGATACTCATCAACACTGGCCCCGAGACCGTGCCACCAGGTCGCAGCTCATTGATACCTATTTCATGCGACAAGGTCGAACCCTTATCATCTACTGCCTCAACCCTGCATTTGGTTTGTGGAAACTCTGCCGTCATAAAGGCGATGATTTCTTCTTTGCTTGCAGACATACCTATCCCTCGGTTTGGATTATCTTCACTGTCGACACCAGCCCTTTGCTTGAGTAAGCGCCGTCATAAACAGTGATAGCATAACTGATATTATCAGCCGCATCTATGCCAACTCCTTTCATTTATGAGCCACTTTTACTGACAATCAATCGATAAACAGGATTATTAGCGTAATATATATGTTAATGATTATCATTAACATATATAATGTCGTTCAACGATTATTTGAATTTTTGGCTTGGATGACATGTTATGGCTCAACCACTTGCTCAGTACGATATTGATAAAACACCGTTAGACATGGCTGACAAAGACCAGTTTATAAATTATGTCAATGAAGAGCATCAAGATGAACTCGCTATGTTTATCAATGCCTTTACTACCAGGGTAGTGAGTGAGCATGATATCGCCTCGATAAAAGAGCTATATACGGATGTGGGATATTAATGGATGTCACAACCACCAATCATAACAACGGTGCTTTAGCAAATACCACTACTCTCAGCAGTCAATATTTTATCAATTTTACGGCGCCGATTAGTGAGTCGATGACGCTACAAGAGCAATATATAACGCTATTGCAAACCTCTGCCAATAAGCTTGGTAAGCGTACGATCAAGCTTCAAGAGCAGCACTTTACTATCCTCAACAGCTACTACGCCAGCCCCAACATGTATCGATTGGTGGTAACCGCACCTGATAATACGCCACTCTCTCATCCCGGTTACGCTTATTTATTTGAGCTAGATTCAGACGGGTCATCTGCCCAAAAAAATCATTCAAGAGACCATTCAAAAGATAGCTACAAACCTTTGCAACGCTATTATACCTTGCGAAAATCATGGCAAGATTCGAGCAACTCGTCCGTCCAAGCGTGGATAGACGTCTACATTCATGGCGACACAGCAGGAGGCAGTTGGGCTCGCGCGCTTGACTGTGGTGTGCAAATCAAAACAGTGCGTGAATATCCAGAGAAGACAGAACATCTCAGCGAAGGTCAGTGCTTACTCATTTGTGATGAAACCTCTCTGCCGACGGTGGCCAATCTATTGGAAAACTGGCAGAATCCATTGCCGCCCCTCGTCATTGCCATCACTAAGGATTCAGACGATATCCGTTATTTACACACGTTAACGCTCAGTCATCAACTGCGCCATGATTCGCATTTTTTGCAAGATAATTTGTGCCATCTCATTAATACCCCAACGACTGATATTACTGAGCAAATAGTGGCATTATTAAATACACAATTTGCGCGACTGCCTATCAAGATTGGCAAAGTATGGGGTGCTCTGGAAGCAGCGGATATCAAATCATTACGACAGCAATTAAAATCAACACTGGGTCTATCACGCCAAGACATGGTCATCAAAGTCTATTGGCGTGCGCAGTAATCATTATCTTTTTTATAAGTAGCATGTTTCTATAAAAAGCGCCTTTTTACGAATGGCAGATGTTTAATTATGAACAGAAGGCATCTAGCCACTTGTCAACTATTTGTGATGGCTCATAAATTTAGCAATCAATCATCATTGAAACTAAAGTAATATTTTTTATCAACTTTTGCCAGCTAGCTATACTGCTTGGCAAAAATTCCACTTAACACGATAAAAATATATTGAGATTTAACCCAGTAATATATTGTAATGAAAATGATTATCATTATAATAAGCATTTAATCTATGTGCTGGAAATATTCATGCAACTGTCTCGCTTATACTCTGCTTTATTTCGCCCTACTCTATTGAATATGTCTCGCCATCCCTTGTCATTAAAATCACTGTGCTCATCTTGTCTGTCCACATCGGTAATACTACTGGGTGCAAGCCAAGCCGCGTGGGCACAAACAGATTTAAATGCTGACGCTCAATCCGATACCCCAAGCGTGGTACTCGATGAGATTGTCGTGACCAGTAGTGCTGATGCATCAGCCGATGGCTTGCCAGATGCCTATGCAGGTGGTCAAGTAGCGACAGGAAGCCGTGTCGGAATCTTGGGCAATCAAGACATCATGGACACGCCGTTCTCCACTACCTCATATACCAATGAGTATATCGGCAATCAACAAGCCCAAAGTGTGGGCGACCTGCTCAAAAAAGACCCGACTGTTCGTGTCGCTAGAGGCTTTGGCAACTTTCAAGAAGCGTACTTTATGCGCGGCTTTGTCACAACCTCTGATGACACCATGTATAACGGTCTATACGGCATATTGCCAAGGCAGTATATCGCTACTGAATTGTTTGAGCGTGTTGAGGTTCAGCGCGGGGCATCCGCGATGCTCAATGGCGCAGCACCCAGTGGTGGTAACGCCGGTGGTACGATTAACCTGCTGCCCAAACGAGCTGGCAATGACCCGCTACGTAAGGTGACACTCGGTTATGGTCAGGGCGATCAAGGCAAAGTTGCCGTAGACGTCAGTGATCGCTTTGGTACTGATGATGCGTTTGGCGTGCGCTTTAATGCCGCTTATCAAGATGGCGACAGCGCGATTGATGATGAATCTTCAACACTGGGTCTGGCAGCGTTAGGATTAGATTATAGAGGCGATCAGTATCGACTATCAGCTGATTTGGGCTGGCAAGACAATAAGCTTAAAGAAACTCGTCCTAGTGTCACACTTGCTGGTGTTTCTAGAGTACCAAAAGCACCAGACGTCTCAAAGAATTGGGCGCAGCCTTGGACGTATTCAGATGAAGAAGATGTATTCGGTACCATTAGAGGCGAGTACGACTTTAATGATAACGTCACAGCATACGGTGCTTACGGTGTGCGAAGTGGTGAGGAAGAAAACTCACTGGCCAATCTAACCGTCAACAATGTTGATGGTGCAGGTACGTTTTATCGCTTTGATAATTCTAGAAAAGATTTGGTACAAAGTGCCGAGCTCGGTCTGCGTGGTAAATGGCAAACAGGTGAAGTGGCTCATAATTGGGTACTAGCAGCGGAGCTCTATGACCAAGAAGAAAAAGGGGCGTTCGCCTATGATTTTGGTAATCAACCCGTGACCAATTTGTACCATCCTACCGACTACGCTGAGGTCCCTTTTACAAGCACAGCAATCTTCGGTGGTAACTTAGACGATCCAAAACTAACCAACGAGAAGCAATTCCAAAGCTTTGCGCTAGCCGATACCATATCATTGTTCGATGACAAACTAAAAACCACTTTAGGCGTGCGTCATCAGAATTTAAAAACCACCAGCTATGATCCTAACACTCAGGCTAAAACGGCTGATTACGATAAAAGCGAGTGGACACCAAGTATTGGTGTTGTCTATCAACCGAGCATGGACTGGTCTGTTTATGGTAACTATATCGAAAGCCTAGCGTCAGGCGCAAGGGCACCTCTGACTAATAATGGCGGTGCTGTCACCAATGGCGGTCAAAATTTAGACCCTTATGTGAGTGAGCAAACTGAGGTTGGCGTTAAGTATGACAATGGTTTGATTGGCAGTAGTTTGGCGATATTCCGCACTAATGAGCCGCGTGCTTATATCAATGACTCAAATACGTTTACCGCTGCTGGAGAAAATCGCCATCAAGGAGTGGAATTGACTGTATTTGGTAGCCCGAGCGAAAACATGCGCTTCAATGCTGGTGTTACTTACTTAAAGGCTGAGCAAAAAGACACGGGCGATGTGACGATTGACGGCAACCGAGTCATCGGACTGCCCACACTACAAAGCAACGTCAACCTAGAATATGATTTAGCAGCAGTTGAAGGATTGACGGTGACCGGTGATATCATTCACACAGGCGCACGTTATGCCGATGCCGCCAACAGCTTAAAAGTTGACGGTTATACCACATTAGATCTAGGTGCTCGCTACAAAACCATGTTCGCTGGACAAGACGTGACGCTAAAAGGCGTGGTTACTAACATGACAGGAGAGGACTATTGGCAATCAGTGGGTGGTTATGCGGGTGCTGGGTATTTAAATGCTGGTGAGCCTACTGCCCTAAAAGTATCAGCGACTTTCGACTTTTAAGACATGCAGATTAAACCACGTTTATAAGACTTAGATAAAAGGGATTAGGCACCACCTACTCCCTTTTATGCCATCAAAAATACGCAAAAAACCATTTTATTATTGAGCCATTATGTCCTCTCGCGCCACCGTTTCTTTATACCATATGATTTGGGCACACTATCGCCTGCCCTTTCTTAAAGTTATTTTTCTTAATTTGGTTAATGCGGCTGTCAGTGTGGGCATCATTGCCTATATCAATCACACCTTTATCAGTCAGCCTGTTTTTAATACCTTATCGTGGGCGAGCTTGGGTCAATTTTCAGCTTTGGTGCTGCTGCTGTTAGTCACGACCTTCGTATCACAATATGCACTGACTCGTTTGGGGCATCAGTTCGTCTACGAGCTTAGAACCAAGCTGGTCAAACAAATCATCGACACTAAAGTTCCGCAAATAGATCATTTGGGTAGCGCACGATTACTCGCCAGCCTGTCCTCAGACATCCAATCAATTACCGTCGCCTTTGTGCGTATGCCAGAGCTGGTGCAAGGCGTTATTTTATCGGTTGGTGTCGCCCTTTATTTAGGCTGGCTGTCGCTGCCATTATTATTGATTGTCATGTTTTGGATTGCGATGACGATTTGGATAAGCACCATTTTAGTGAAGCATGTCTATACTCATTTAAGAGAGCTCAGAGAGATCAATGATCTTTTATATGAGGACTATCAATCCATTATAGATGGTCGAAAAGAGCTGGCGCTTAATCAACACCGCGCTGAAAAACTCTATAAAAATGATTTCTTAAATCATGCCAAGTCTTATCAAAATCGAGTGATTAAATCGGATACCTATCATTTATCCGCCGTGAATTGGTCGAATATTATGATGTTCGCAGCGATTGGTGTGGTGTTTGCCGTATCCAACTATCTTGATATACCCATGGGCGTAGCGACCACTTTTTCTTTAACCATTCTATTTATGCAGTCACCTCTGCTCCATGCGGTTGGTGCTTATCCAACCATGCAAACAGCGCAAGTTGCCTTGGACAAAATACAATCATTGGAGCTAGCGGAGTACCAATCGACCTTTACCACGGATATTGTGGTCAACAACTGGCAGTCCATATCATTCAATGATATTGGCTATCGTTATGCAAGTATTTATACCGATGCAAACGAGGTAGTGGTTAAAGAAAATGAGCATTCTAGCGATATCCTAAAATCGGTTAACCTCACCTTAAAACGTGGCGATGTGGTCTTTTTGATTGGTGCGAATGGTAGCGGTAAATCCACCCTTGCAAAGATTATTACAGGCATTTTTACCCCTACCACTGGCTCTGTACATATAGACAATCAGCTTATTGACTCCAAAAATAATACCGATTATCGACAGCTTTTTTCTGCCATTTTTAGCGATCAGCATCTTTTTAAACAATTGATTGGCAGTCATGGCAGCGATCCTGATATGACGCTAGTAACCACTTGGCTGCATAAATTAAATTTGCAAGATAAAGTCAGTGTGACGGATCATCGCTTATCTACGGACAAATTATCGCAGGGACAACGTAAACGATTGGCTATGTTAATCTCTGTTGCTGAACATAAGGACATACTGTTACTTGACGAATGGGCTGCTGACCAAGACCCTGCTTTTCGTCGCGTATTCTATCAATCATTGATTCCTGAGCTAAAAGCGCTGGGTAAAACCCTTTTTATTATCAGTCATGATGACAGCTACTTTGAGCATGCGGATCGATTGCTGCTGATGAAAGAGGGGAAATTGATCGAGCTGAATGCTGAAGAACGTCAACGCGCCAGTACCGATGCCATCTCCATGTTGAAGTAATACCAATCCCAAAAAGCATGATTAGCGACGTCAATCTCGCTTATTCTATAAAAAATAGTACTTGCACTCCTCTTCCTTGCTAACCAAATTTTTGGAAATGGTATACATATGGTCTGAAGCATAAATATTTAAGAATAGAGCAATAAGGCTAAAAAATGGGTGTCTTCTAGAAGACACCCATTTTTTCATCACAAGCAAGAGTCGATTGTTTATTTTAATAGTTTCTGTAGAAATCCAACACGCGATATCACCAAAAAGTCCAATAATCCGATGACGATAATAGCAATAATTGCGGTTGGAAAAATAATAGACACAAGCAGTAAGGGAATTGCAAACGGCCACCAGATAGAAAAACTTTGACCGCGTGCTGGTGGGTTTAGCCCCACTTTTTCACTGGAATGACGTGGACGGCGTTGCCACCACATAACATAACCGCTCACAGAAATAGCAATGACCGATAGGCAAAATAAAACGTTGGCAAGCACGCTCCATAATCCCAGCGTACCCATATGAATAGCGGCACCTGCTGCCATGAATTTGCCAAAGGGATTGTAATCATTAAAGCGAATGTCTGCTAAAACCTTACCCGAATAACGATCGATATGTACGGTACGATCCGCGGTTGGGCTCTTCATATCGTAGCTCATGGAATCTTGGCTAATCGTCCATACCCCAGTCGAGCCTTGAGGTAGATTCATCTGATAACGTCCTTCAAAACCAATTTCACGGACAAAGCGATCTACCGTATCAATCATAATAGGTATATTTGGCGCGATACCATTCTTACCCATGGTCGTCCCTGATACGGGCATCGGTGTCAACTCAAGCACCCAAGGTACATCTTTGGTACTGCCCGTGTTTAATACATCACCATGTGTGGGAGCCACGGCTGGTGATGCACCATGAACGTGCGGCGCGGCGTTAGTCATATCCATACCAGCATGGTGTTTATGGCTGGGGTCAATTGAAAGCGGTATGGGCGCAACGCCCCACTTACCTGCGGGAAATTGGCTCCATGCCTGCACGACTCGCTCGCCCCAAATACCAGCCCACGCCATGCCTGAAATGCAGAAAAATAACAACACAATAGATATCCAACTGCCTAGCGTCGCATGGATGGTTCGAAAAAATGGGCGTTTTTTCTTCAGCGTGGTATTGTCATCAGGAACCAACATGGCTTTGAAAGATTTACGTTTTTTCCACCACAGATACCAGCCCGTTAAAATCATTAAAATAGTCAAGGAGGCCGTGGTTTCTTGGATATAGTCACCGACTTTACCCAATAGCAAATCACTATGAATAGCATCAAAAGTGTTATACAAACTACTATTAGTAGGTATGCTGTCAACAATATCGGCCGTGTAAGGATTCACCGACACCATATTGTCATGCCCTTCTGACACCACCTGAAACAAGGCCACCGTATTGTTCTCACGAGGAGCAATGTATTTTACCAATGTGCTATCGGGCAGCGTGTTGAGCGCGTTCTTAGCTTGAGTGGAGATAGGGGCTTGGGTAGCGACAGGTGCTTGCACCATCGACTCTGGGGTAGGCACAGTCACACGGTCATTGTCTCGCCCTGAGGTGTTAGACATGAGTATCATCCCAAGCCCTGTACACGCCAAAATAACTAAAAAAGGAGCGACAAACATGCCTGCATAAAAATGCCAGCGCCATACCGTAAAATAGCGTTGATTGTTAGTTGGTTGATGGGTGCCTCTGTTCATAAATATGACCTTTAACAATCTCTGGTTGCTCAATGAATAACCTAAATCTATCAAGAATTTTAATAAATCCTGTCCACTTATTGATCTCAAAGTTGATTTCAAATAGACGGCTGTATCATACGAGGAAACCGATTTAAACACCATCGTTTATAGTAAGAAATTATCATCATATTAGATATTTTTAGTCTATATAAATCTGTTTGACTCACACCAATTTAGAGCATACATACAATACATTTTGACGATGTATGCATCGCTCTATTGCATACAATATCTCCAAAAACTCTTTATTTGTAAATTTTTTATGATAATGATAATCATTAATGTTATTATTCCTTTTTTAATTTTTAGTATTTCATAATAATTTATGGGAGCTATGATGCGTTTTATCTCAACGTCTACATCCATTCGTCAAAAACGTTTAACACTCGCCGTGCAACTGGGATTGGCAATGGGTCTGAGTCACGCCGCTTACGCTGAGACGATACCGAATAACATCGAAAATAGTGTAGAGAACGACGTTGATAATGATGTTGATGAGACTGCGACACCATCAGCCATCTTAGATAGCATTACTGTCTATGCCGACAGCTATCGCAGTACAGGTACAAAAACTGCATTAGATCCCAATGATGCGCCCATGAGCTATACAAGAATCGATCAAGCATTACTGCAAAAACGCCAAGCAGACAGTGTCAATGCTGCATTACGTTATGAGCCAGGGGTGAGTGCTGAAAGTCGCGGTACCGTATCGATCTTTGACGAATACAACATTCGCGGTTTTAAAACTTACTCCAATTTTTATGATGGCTTAAGACTGCCCTACGATGGTGCTTGGAACCTGATGCCACAAGTCGATATTTACGCAACAGAAGCAGTCGAAATGGTAAAAGGACCAGCATCCTCGCTTTATGGTTATGCATCCCCAGGTGGCATGGTCAATCAAGTCGCTAAAACCCCCAAAAGCACCCAAGCGTCTGAAGTGCAGCTGCGACTCGGCAATCAAGACTTAAAAGAAGTGGCTGTCGATACCACAGGACCTATCTCAGACACGCTAAATTATCGTCTAGTGGCATTAAAACGCAAAAAAGATGGGCAGATGCAGACCACAGAAGAAGAACGCACGCTGATCAATCCGTCATTGGACTGGCAACCTACAGAGGATGTGTCCGTCCTTGCCAATCTGTTTTATCAAGATGATCCAGAGATGGTGCCCTCCACTCCGCTACCTGCCGTTGGCACTGTCTATAATGCCAGCTATGGAAAACTGAGCAGTGATGCTTATGCGGGTGACAAATGGAATCGCTTTAGCAAAGAAGTATTCATGCCCAATGTCACAGTGAACTGGGACATCAATGATAAGTTGACGTTCAAGCACATTCTGCGCTATACCGATGCCGACGCGCAGCAGCGTAATATGTACAACAGCGGGTTTGTAAGCGGCAGTGACAAAATACTAAACCGTGTGGCCTACACCACTGATGAAAGTATGAACAACTGGACCACTGACAATCAGCTTGCTTATCAGCTGGATACTACCAATACCTCCCATAACCTGTTATTTGGTATTGAGTATCAAGAAACAGACAGCACCGCCACCTATTATGATGCTGGCGCGGACGGCACGCCAAACCTTGATTTGTCTAACCCAGATTTTTCGAAAATCAATGCCGATATGTTGCCTTTAGACGCTTATCGTCAAGATGAAGACATCGAACAAAGCCAGCTTGGGTTTTATGTACAGGATGAGATGAAATGGCAAGATTTGACGATAGTAGCCGGCTTACGTCACGATAATTTTGATAGTATCACTAAGCAGACAAAGGCTTCTGAAGGTGCCATCTATAGTGATCAAACTATTGACAATGATGCCTCGAAAACCAGTGGTCGTCTCGCAGCTATCTATGACTTTGATAATGGACTATCGCCTTATGCCAGCTATTCTCAGTCTTTTCAGCCAGTCGTTGGCAGTAATTTCATTACCAATGAAGCCTTCAGACCCACCACCGCCGATCAACTAGAAGCTGGTGTCAAATATCTCTCCGCCGATCGCGCCACACAAGGGACATTAGCAGTATTTGATATCACCCAAAAAAATGTAGTGGTGGCTGACGAAATCAACTATAGAAGTCAAACACAAACGGGTGAAATTACGTCCAAAGGGTTTGAAGTTTCAGGCAGCCACATGCTCAATGACTGGGTAGATATCAATGCAAGCTACAGCTATACCGATGCTGAGATTACAGAGGATGAATTCAACCCTGATGTGATCGGCAACACCCCAGCACAAACGGCAAAGCATAAAGCCACACTTTGGACAGACTATTACGCCACAGACAAACTGACACTCAATGCTGGCGTGCGCTATGAAGGCGGTATGCAACTTGACAAACAAAATTCAGATGCGCTGCCAAGCGTGACTTTGGTAGATATCGGCGGCAATTATCAAATCAATCCGATGCTCACTGTCGGCGCGAGTATCAACAATCTGTTTGATAAGACCTACGTCGGCGCTTGTTATGATATTAATAACTGCTGGATGGGGTCTGAACGCCAAATGTCCGTCAGCCTAAAAGCCCATTTTTAGGCAATGTAGGACTTACAATTACCAGAGAATGTCAGTCTTATAGATTGGCTTTCTCTCGAATGATGCATTATGGTATTAAACAATGGAATGAAAGGAAGTATTAAAATGGCAAAACCCAATCCAAGATTGCTTGAAGTCATTCAGACCAAATACATCACGCCACATATGTGCCGCGTCACATTTGGCGGTGCTGAACTGACTGATTTTCCAGCAGATCAAGAAAGTGCTTATATCAAGCTGATGTTTTCTCAAGGCGATGACACTCGACCATTGATGCGCACCTATACTGTCAGCGCCCAGCGTGATAATGAGATAGATGTCGATTTTGCGCTGCATGAGACAGAAGGCCCTGCTTCAACATGGGCACGTAACGCCCAAGTGGGTGAGCAAATATGGGTAGGCGGCCCTGGACCAAAGAAGCTGATTAATAATGAGGCAGAGTGGTTTTTATTGATCGGTGACATGACAGCGCTGCCGGCGATTACCGTCAATCTTGCCCAACTACCTGCGGACGCACGCGGCTATGCAGTCCTTGAGGTGAGCACTGAAGCAGATAAGCAACTACTTAAAAAACCAGACAACGTTGACATTCATTGGGTAATAAACGCACATCCAAATGCAGAAAGCAGCCCATTACTTGAACATACTAAAACGCTTACTTGGCTAGCAGGGCAACCTGCGGTCTGGGCGGCATGTGAATTCCATAGTATGCGCGCCCTACGTCAATACTTTAAAGTAGAGCGTCCAATACCAAAAACGCATTTATACATATCCAGCTACTGGAAAGTCGATAGCACAGAAGATCAGCATAAAATTGTGAAACGCAATGATGCCGAAAGTCTAGAATAAAGCACGTTAAATAAAAAAAGTCCGCTTATTTGCGGACTTTTTCATAAAAAATATGATTAAGCAAGCAAGACATCACCATGCTCATCACGTAAGTTATTTTTCATCATTTTCCCTGCGCCGTTGAGCACGATATTATCGACAAAGACGACTTTGTCAGGTATTTGCCAACTGGCCACTTTACCTTGGTAGAACTCAAGAATTTGCGCTTCATCGACTGCCGAACCCGCTTCTTTGACGACAATCAACACTGGACGCTCGCCCCATTGCTTATGGGTCGCTGCAATCGCTGCGGCCATCTTAACCTCTGGGTGCTCCACAGCGATGTTTTCTAGTTCCACAGAAGATATCCACTCGCCTCCTGATTTGATCAAATCTTTTGAGCGGTCACGGATATTCATATAACCATCGCCATCAATCGTAGCGATATCACCGGTATCAAACCAGCCATCGGCAGTAATGGCATCTTTATTTTCAGTGAAATAATCATCAATGACCCAATGCCCGCGAATCTGTAAGCGCCCTTGTGATTCGCCATCTTCAGCAACTGGCTGGTCTTTTTGTTCCGTATCCATCAGACGTATCTTGACACCATAAGGAGGGCGACCTTGCGATTTACGCAGCTCGTTAATCTCTTCTTTACTGAGCGATTTGTGCTTGGCTTTTATCTGATTCATCGTGCCAAGTGGACTGGTCTCGGTCATACCCCAACCATGTATCGCATCACAATTAAAGTCCTCTCTAAAGGTTTTGATGACTGATGGTGGACATGCTGCACCGCCGACGATCGTACGCGTCATACTGTCCAGCTTACTGCCTCTGTTTTTGGCAGCGGTTAGCAAACTTTGCCAAATAGTCGGCACGCCCAAAGCCACCGTCACTTTATAGTCGTCAATCACAGACACCAAGCTGTCACCATCAAGATTGGGGCCAGGCAGTATCAAAGAGCAGCCCGTCAGAGCAGCGGCATAAGGTGTGCCCCACGCGTTGACATGGAACATCGGCACGACTGGTAACAAGACATCTTGAGCTGATAGCGAGGACACATCTGGCATACACAAAGCCATGGCATGCAGAACTGATGAGCGATGAGAATACAAGATGCCTTTGGGATTGCCTGTCGTTCCTGAGGTATAACAGAGTGAGCTTGCCAGCTTTTCATCAAACTGCGGCCAGTCAAAATCAGGACTATTATCTGCCAGCAACTCATCAAAGAACAAGGCATTCGGCAATTTCTCCAAGACTTTTTCGTCCCTATCGCCCAAGTAAATAAAATGCTTAATGCCTTTGATATGCTCTTTAATGGCGCTAATCAGCGGCAAAAAAGTAATGTCGAAGAACAAAGCCTGATCATCCGCATCGTTAATGATATAGGCAAGCTGTTCGGGGAATAGACGGGGATTGATAGTATGGCAAATCATACCGCTACCCGATATTGCGTACCACGCTTCTAGGTGACGGCGATTGTTCCATGCCAAGGTTGCGATGCGCTCTGATAGCTTCAGCCCCAGTGCTTGTAGTGCATTTGCCAAGCGTTTTGAATTGTTGGAGACAGTCAGCCAATCACTCTTGGTCATCTCGCCGTTGACTTCTTTTGACAAGATAGCGGTATCACCATGATATTGGGCGGCGTGCTCAATGAGGCTGCTAATGAGCAGCGGCTGATACATCATTTTTCCTAGCATCTGAATATCCTTATATTGATTTTAGTGCTCATCCTTGGGCATATTTTATATATGGAGCATTTTCAGTATACGTGACTCTAGACGGTTAAGAAGATTTTAATTTTACTTAATAGCAATAATTAAATATTTGCTATTTTCTCACTAAAGTAGCCGTTGTAAACGTTCTTAATAAATCAGTTATCGACCTTCTTAATAGTGCTTACTAAGTGAGCACTGATCGAATACAAACACTT
The DNA here is from genome assembly GCF_002836005.1 of Psychrobacter sp. Sarcosine-3u-12. Classification (NCBI taxonomy): domain Bacteria; kingdom Pseudomonadati; phylum Pseudomonadota; class Gammaproteobacteria; order Moraxellales; family Moraxellaceae; genus Psychrobacter; species Psychrobacter sp. Sarcosine-3u-12. The sequence goes on along the minus strand of NZ_PJBY01000069.1, from coordinate 14,939 downwards.
TTTATTTCCTTCTGCCTTATATAGCCAATAATAAATAAAATGGGTGTATGACATTATGATGCATGACTGATATCAATTTTTCTTACTTGCTGTGCCAGCGCAGACAGAGGCTACAAAAAATTGATATCAGCAATACCGTCGCGTTTTTAGGTTATTTTGACTATATCTATTATTGTAATAGCGCTGTATCTAAACCAAAAAATCGGTCTACTAGCAGACCGATTTTTTATTACTGAATCTTATTGTTTTTAATAATTAGGGTGTATTTTCAATCTGAACGAAAGCGGCAAAATAGGCTAAAAATGACGACGCAGCCTAATAGGTTGTCAGCTCTATACCCACGGCCATACCAATATCACTTGACTGGGTATCAGAATCTACTGCCCACAGTCTGCTGGTTATCAGCGCTTGCGGCTGTAGCTGATGCTCCCATGCCACATCAATCACCTTTAGCGTATCAGACGTTGGAAACGCCTGATTAATTGCTTCATCCGCTTGGTTTACCTTGGCATACTGTAGCTTTGTATTAACGAAATTGCGATTGTCCAGCCACAATCGACCCCCTATCGCTATGCTTTCTGCATCACCGCCCAAAGCATGCCCGAGCGGATAACCTTGCTGATAATAGCCGTCGGTATAGTTGACATGATCGTAAGATATGCCTCTTGATTCGCCACTTGTACGGGTATCGGCATACTCAGCATAGAGCTGATAAGGCTTGCCATACATATCAGCAGCGTAATCAGCACCAGCAAGATACATGTTCTTAGCTGGCAACCCTCCTGCTTCATCTTCACCAATATACTGTGCATAGACAGTGGCGGGTATGCCTATCAATGAAGACAGTTTTACTTGAGCATCAAAACCACCCAACTGATTGGCAGGATCTCCGCCGTCGTTCCCACCATTATCTTTGGTGCCTAATAGCGCATCAGTAAAGGAGCCAAAACTCTCTGGTCGGCCGTCTCCGCCCCACATAAAGGTTCGTGAAGCGCCCACTTCCAGCCACTGCCATGGGCTAGCAGTCAGACGCGCACCAAAAAGCTTGGCGTCTGGTACCGCGTCATAATCCTCTAGCTGACCTGCGAATAGCTGATACTGCCAAGGGCCTACCCAAGATAGATAGTCCGATGTAGGCGCTGTTTGCTGATCACGCTGCATGGTAATACCAGCGACGGGCAAACTGGCATCACCTCGGATCAGACTACCGTCTTGTCCAGGTCCCCACCATGTCGGTATCTTGCCCGCTATCAGCCACTGATTGGCGGCATTACCCGCCAGATAGGTTCCATCAAAGCTAACATCGGAGCTATCATCGATCAGCTCATCGTTCTTTAAATTGGCCTGTAGGTTAAACTCCCACTGCGCTTCGCTGAGCGATACGCCTACTGTCGCTTGTTGACCAGCAAGCTGATCGTCTGCAAACGTTTGCGGCAGCTGCTTACGATCTGTCTGTAGGTATAATCCACCAGAAGCTTTGACGAGCGAGTCGCGGTTTTGCTTAAGCCTATTTTGTATCGATAGCAGTACTTGCTGCTGCGCTACTGTCTGCGCATTGGCGGACGCTAACCCACGTTTAATCTCATTGGCAGTCAATGGCCAAGTACTGGTACTGATCTGGGTAACGCCTTGCGTATTTAGCCAATCAAGATCCGCTTTTAGTTTCAGATCATTGACATACAGATTCTGCGCTGATGCCAGCATTGATGCCGCTGATAACACCCCAAAAACCAGTAGAACGTTTAGCTTTTTATACATAATTAATCACTCTTGGATTATGGGGGTTAGATTATGGAGATTAGATTACCCATGCTATTTGACGATATTAGAAGATGTTTGGCAAAATTTAGTTATTTTTGGCCCATTTAGATACAAGCGCTTGGATCGAGGACACACCCTAAGCTATTGCGCCAAACACACTATCGATAGCCTGCACGGTTTTCTCTATCTCTGCTGTCGTCAATGTTGGATGAACCAAAAACATCAAGCTAGTCTCACCCAATTGCTTTGCGACTGGCAATCTAGACGCTGGGCGTAACCCTGTATGATCAAAGGCTTTTTCTAAATAGACCTCTGAGGCTGAGCCAGAGAAGCAAGGCACACCTTGATCATTGATCTCCTGAATAATACGGTCGCGTGACCAACCATCAGGTAGATTCTCTGGCCGTACATAGACGTAGAGTTTATAGTAGGCGTGTTTAGAACCTGAAAACTCAGGCGTCTCCTCTAACCTTGGTACCGACAGATAGCCTTTTGCTTCCCAACCAGCGCATGCATCTAATATCGCTTGGGCATTGGCAGTACGCTTGGCGGTCCAATCACCCATTCTGTCTAACTGAATACGCCCGATCACGCCTTGCATCTCGGTCATACGCCAGTTAGTACCGAAGCTCTCATGCAACCAACGATAGCCTGGTGGATGCTCTGTTTCATAGACAGCCGCATAGCTCTTGCCATGGTCTTTGTATGCCCACATCTTGCGCCATAGCTGCTCGTCATTGGTAGTGACCATGCCGCCCTCACCGCCCGTGGTCATGATCTTGTCTTGGCAAAAGCTCCATGCACCAATATGCCCGATACTGCCAACACTCCGACCTTTGTAGGTCGCGCCATGTGCCTGCGCGCAGTCCTCTATCACATATAGATTATGCTTATCTGCCAGCGCCATGATGCCATCCATATCACATGGCCAACCTGCCAGATGTACGCACACAATACCTTTGGTCTTGTCAGTCAATACCGCCGCGATCGACTCAGGTGTAATATTACCCGTTGCCTCATCGACATCAGCAAATACTGGCGTCGCTCCAGCATTAATGACCGATGAGATACTGGCAATAAAGGTACGCGGGGTGACGATGACTTCATCGCCTGCACCAATCTCTAGCGCTTGCAAGGCAACATCTAATGCTAAGGTACCATTACCCAGTGCTATCGCATACTCACTGTCTGACCAGTCCGCAAACTCTTGCTCAAACTGGCGGCACTCTTGCCCGGTCCAGTAGTTGACCTTGTTGGATAACAATACTTGACTAACGGCATCGGCCTCTTGTTGCGTAAAACTTGGCCAAGGTGAAAATGGGGTATTTAGCATATATTCCTCTATAACGCTTATGTCTTATAATTGATAAGTCGTTGCTACATTTTGATTACTTTTTATTTTTTAATGAGCGTGCAGGATTGCCGACTACGATATCACCGGCTGGCACATCTCTAGTAACCACAGCACCCATCCCAATGATTGCGCCCTCACCAATGATTAATGGTTTATCAGGTGTACCTTGTTTAAGAATTGCTCCTGCACCGATATAAGCATGGTCATGAATATGGACATTACCATTACAGCTAACCCTAGGCGCAAAGGTAACATAATCACCAATCACACAATCATGCTCTACATAGCTATATAAATTGGCGTGAAAACACTTACCAATAGTGACATTGGAGGCTATCGTAACGAATGGACTGATTGCTGCACCTACATCAATAACTACTTTTTCCATAATCAATGTGGTACAGCCATGAACTGACCATAGATGTATCCCATCAATTAATAATTTATCTGCAATTTTTTGACGGATGTCACTGTCTGCAATGGCAATTAACACATGTTTATTATCAAAAGCTAATTGTTTAAATTGCTTATAGTTCATTGCTTGGCGACTATTAATGAAACCTTCTTCATCCAATGAGTCATCAATAAAAATCGCTTCGCTACCGCTATTCAGTTGCTTTAGCTGTGTCGCAGCTACTGGCATTAGACTACGACCACAACCCGCTGCTCCGTAGACGGCAAAAACTTCACTCATAACTGCCCTTCTAATTTACTATCTTTAGAACCTGTAAATTTACTCATCGTCGCTTCACCATCGGCACTGATACCGTCTTTAATCAGCACTTTTTTGACTGTTTTAAACAATATCTTGATATCTAACCACAATGACTGGTTATCCACGTACCACGTATCGAGCTTAAATCTCTCGTCCCAACCAATAGCATTGCGCCCATTAACTTGCGCATAGCCTGTTACGCCTGGGCGTACATTATGACGTCGAGCCTGCTCGTCACTATATAGTGGCAAGTACTCCATTAATAACGGACGTGGTCCGACTAAGCTCATATCGCCTTTTACCACATTCCATAGCTCTGGCAGCTCATCGAGACTGCTATTACGGAGTGCTTTACCAAAATCGGTCAAGCGTTCACTATCTTCTAGTGGATTACCTTCGGTATCTACAGCATCTCTCATCGTGCGGAACTTAATCATCTCAAATGGTATGCCATTCAGTCCGGGACGCGTTTGACGAAATAGCACTGGCGAGCCTAAGTTCTTTTTGACTTTATAAGCTGTGAGCGCATATACGGGTGATAAGACTACTAAAGCGCTAGTCGCGGCGGTTATGTCGAAAAGGCGTTTTATCATAGATTTATTCCAATATTAGCGACAATTTCATCTTGTTTATAAGCTTTTTTTATTAGACGTTTGAATCAAATATAGTTTAAGTAGTATGTGTATACTATAAAAACTTATCATAAATCTTTGACATGGCTTCTAATGAATTCTTAATTTCGAATTTTTTTGCCTTTTCAATAGCTTCAATTGACATATTGAAACGAAGTTGATCATTTTGGTGTATTTCAAATACAGCATCAGCTAAAGAAGCTGGGTCATTCTGAGGGCATAAAATCCCATTAACATTGTGATCAATGACTGTACGATGGCCTCTGTCAATAGTGGCAATCACAGGTACTCCGCACATCATGGCCTCGACTAAATTGATTCCTAGGCCTTCTTGGCGACTCGACGATATGGCTACATCTGAGACTTGATAATGTTTTTCTATATCAGTCACAAAACCTAAGAAGCGTACTTGTTCACCAATACCATTATCTGCCACATACTGTTTGATCTCATCTAACAAAATACCTTTTCCAGCAAGTAATAAAATGAAGTTATCTATTTTTTCTGATAGCGACTTGATAGCATCAATTAGCAACCGATGGTTTTTTCTCTCAATAAATTCAGCCACATATATCATCACAAATGCATCTTCGCTTATCTCAAGACTGTTTTTTAATAACGATTTTTTCTCTCTTGATGGTGGTTCAAACCTACTAGGATCTACTCCAATACCTGGTATCAGATAATAGTCAGTAGAGGACGAACCATTTTTACTTATAATATCTAAGTCTTCTTGATTGATGCAAACAATCGCATCCGTGAGATACGACATCGTCACTTCAACAGGGTAATAGGTTAGCCATGACCACTTACTACCGCCCTTGAAAAAATGAAAACCATGAGCTGTGTATATTAATCGTGTTCCCTTCTTTCTTGCTTCAACCGAAGCTAATCTAGATAGCACACTAGCCATAGGCGTATGACAAGTAATCAAAGAATAGTTATTCTCGTTTATTATCTTACGAAGCTCAAATAGACTACTGAGATGAGTTAAAGATAATGGAGACCTTTCAAACTCTATATTCCATACCTTAAAAACGTTATGATCAGAGAAGGCTCCTCTACAAGCTACGTGGACTTCGTAACCTTGATCGTGAAACCATTTTAAATAGGGTCTATGAAAAGCATGAAGGTGAACAGCAACTGATGCTACAAAAAGAACTTTCTTACTAACCATTATCAACACCTGGAATTATCGTTGCACTGATTTTAGTCATCAACTTGTTAAACTGCGCTATGCTTTCAGAACTAACATCTTTTTTATTTCTTCGATGAAGTAGATAGTCGAGAGTACCTGTAAAATTCATAGCTTTAACCACACCAGACTTCACAAATGACTTAGTAACATATTTCAACTTATCACGTTTTTTATCAATCATACGAGCATGATTATTTCTCTCTAGCTTATAGGCTCGTAAAAGTTTTTGAGGAGTAACGTTACCCTCTTCTCTATACATATATAAAGGTTCTTTAATAGAAATAGCACGAAAGTCTCCTAATTTTGCAGCTCTTAACCATAGATCACTATCTTGCCCTAAAGGCAGTGATTCATTATAAGTGTTACGTTTGTACCAACTTTTACGAGCTATAAGACCTGCATGTAAAAATCCTTGAGATTTATCTAACAGCCCTTCAAAAGTGTAGTTTTTCTCATCAGCACCTCTATAACCATTAAAAGAGCCATCATTTTTTATTGAGTATGTACCGCATGAGGCAAGGTCATATTCTTTATTAGCATCTAAAATATCTAGTAGTTTCTCTATTCTATCAGGAGACATCATATCATCAGCATCCATACGTGCTATAAAATCATACTTTGCAAGACTCATTACTTGATTGAGACGCGCTGCTAACTTTCGATTCTCACCATCAGAATGGACAGTTACTCTAGGATCATCTATTAAACGTGCTAATGTTAATGATTTGTCAGTAGACCCATCATCAAGTAATATCAGCTCCCAGTTCTGATGAGTTTGTGCAAACACAGAACGCACTGCATCTAACAACGTAGATTCTGCATTATAAAAAGGGATACAGATAGTTACATATTCAGACTGATTCATCATAAAATCTCGAAAATTGGATTAAGCATGTAAGGAGTTAAGTTACTAAACCTTGTAGTTGTTAGAATAAAATAAATAACAAATAAAATTATAGCTGTACTTGTCACATAGAGGTTATTTATTCTTTTAAATATGAACGGCAATATTAAAACTAACGTCCATGTAAAATAGGTCAGTAAGCGCTGTGGACCTGATGGATTTGCACCTAGCATGGCTACAGGGATAAGAAAGACTATACCAGTAGCATAAAACGTAAATAGCTTTATCAAATAATCATCTCTAATCTTATAAAGACGAATAACGAAATAGATAAGAAATAACAGGACTGTATAAAAACCCAATGTTAAAAGGCCTCCGGCTTTCTCAGCTGCAGTTGCATATCCTTCATACCTTTCATTAGTATCTGCGAGGTAGGAAATTAAAAACTTACTAGTAAATAATGATCCAATAAACACCAATAAAATTTTATTTAATAGCTTAATCCTTAGATTTACAAGAAAATAAAAAGGAATCATAAATAGGGCTGTAATATGAAATAAGGAAGCTCCCAAACATATTAAAAAATATAGAAAAAACCTTCTTTCTAACAAATATGATAATGAAAAAGCAAATATCGCCATGGCTAGGCCTTGGCGCAATCCGTTAAAGAAAAAAGTATATACACCTAAAGTTATAAATAAAAAAACAGATAACGTATAATTTACACTATGCTTTTTTATAACACTAAGATAACAATAAACAACTATCGAGGATGTTATGAAAAAAAACCAAAAATAGTTGTGTGTAATATTTAATAAAGCGTATTCAAACAGTTGATAACCAAACTCAACAGTTTCGTTGAATTTAAAGTAATCTACATTTAGTTGATTCCTAAAATCTTGGGTATAATTTCCTGAGTCCGTTCCTACAAGATAGCTACGTATACCTGCAAATAAAGATAAAGCTACCCAAGGAATCCAAAAAGATTTACGGTTTAGCGCTTTTTGCTCTAACAGTATCCAAAATGTAACAAAGCTAAGAACCAATAAGTATGGAAGCATCTATACCTCTCTCTGATAGGCTCAGCACGTTAATCAAAATTGATATAAAGTTTTGTGAGTTTTTTTGCATTTTCAGATGCATCGAAGCCATCTAATATAAGGGATTCAATTTTTTCTTTATCAGAACAAACTGGTTTCTTATTTCTTATCAATGCATCTACCCATTTATTTGGATTATCAATAGGTAAGAACTTAACCAAACCCAAACCTAAATCCACCTCAGTTGATACTTGGTCTGAGACCAATGTAGCTAAACCAACAGTTTGACTCTCCACTAATACGACAGGGAAGCCTTCATGCAAGGACGGCATTATCATATAGTCTGCGCTAGCCATCAATTCTGTAATATCAGTACGTACACCTAAAAAATTCACTTGTCCAATCAACTCTTTCTGCTGAACTTGACTTTTAAGCTCATCCTCTAACTCACCTTGTCCAACGATATACAACGTGAAATCTACATTTCTCTTTTTTAATAGTTCAGCTATTTTAAGAGAGTATTTATGATTTTTGACATCGTTTAAGCGACCTACTTGAATGAGTTTTAAGCCCTTATCATTAAAATTTTGACTAATATAGTTTCGTGACTTATCAGCGACCTCTATCATTTTTCGTACATCAACAGCGTTTGGCAATAGCCATACATCTTTTTTGCTGCCGAACAAATATTCTGCCGCTAACCTACCGCATGCAATTTTTCGAGTAGCTAATTTTCTATTGGTTATCAAAGCCCATTTTTCATATATTTTTTTAATTAGTCTAGACTGACCATTACTGGTACTGTGAGAATGAGATATACGATGCTTGATGCCAGCACCCTTTGCAGCTAATAAATGAAAGGCGTTACTTAGCAGCATATGCGCATGAACAATTTTATACTCAGGATTTTTTTTTAGGAATTTTTGAAGCTTTAACATGCGCTCAATAGGGTTATTAGCTATAACGGTAATAATTCTACCGCCTAGCTCTATAATCTCGGTATCATAATCTCCAGCTTCATTAGTGAAGGTTATAAAGTCAAATTGGATTTTGTTATGATCTATATGCCGATACAGATTCATAATCATGGTCTCTGCTCCAGCACGATCCATCTTACTAACTATATGTAAAATACGCTTCGGAGCCATAGCCATTAATCGTTCACCTTAATAAATTCTGCGTCGTACTCATACATTGAAATAATTTTATCTATCAGAACAATACGATATGCAAGTGTTGTCACTGAGAGATTCTTGGGACGTTTAGATTTTAAATAAGCCTTTGGTAAAGCTGGCAAGTAGCTGGATAATAAATTTTTAGATTTTTCAATCACTGCGATTCGTTTTCTCATTAAGAATCGACTCTCTCGGGAATGCATTGATAATCTATTTAAGACTGAACTGGCTAAACTCGAATAGGATTTCTCACTTTTTTTAATATCGTACAAACTATCTAATAGATATTTTATCCCTTTATCACTCTCAAAGTACGAGTTTAAAGAAGCTAATGAGCTAGTAGCTTTCGTAGATATCTTGCTTTTATCATACTTTTTCCAAAGCCTATAAATATGATATTTATCCCCTTTACTTTTGTCGGGTAAACCAACATATAGCTTATATAAAGACCAATTAAACATAGGAGCTTGATTTTCTGTAAACGCGCTTATCTGGTTTGAGAAAGCCGATATCACCATGGGCACACGCCAATTGACATAAAGTCGATCTCGCCATCTTAGAAGCGACTCATCATCTAATCGACTAATCTCAAAATTTCTCTGCAAGCGTATAAATCTCTCTAAATCAAAATCTTTTATATTTATATAATCTTTAAATGAATTTAAACCTATGTGTGACCTAGCTTGATTTTCATCAAGATCTAAACCTTCCGTGTATGGAATATCACCTCTGATAATCATTCGATAGCCTTGCTGAAAAATACTATTCCACATCTTAAAACTATCAGTAAATGCATTGAAGTGATCTATACGTCCTTCGCTTAACGCTACAAAACTTCCAAGTATTTGATCATAATCATTGATTTCAGTAGGCAAAGAGATATCTAATAAGCTTTTATTATAAAACTCAGCCACACTGTGTGCAGCTTTTTTATCATCAAAAATATCTTTTGGTTTCAGCACACCCCAGTTTATAAGTTTTAAACTATCATCGATATTCGCTTCTTTGCTAAGGGCAAGCAATAGACGACTGTCTAATCCACCAGATATTGGCAGTAAAACTTGGCCTTCACGATAATCGTTAACTACTTGCTTAAGTGATTGAGTAACTTGTTTTTGATACAAGCTAAGGTAGTCGCTAAGTTTTGTGTTTCCTGACACTGGTAGCTGCATATTAGGCTTCTCTATTAACTCCAAGCCCCACTTAGCATTTAGCCTATACTCTAATTTAGGTAGTACTTGCTTGATTTCTTGATCCCAAGATATAAATGGTCCTTGACAGCCTGAAGATAGATACCATGAAACTGCTTCTTCATTCAATATAAAAGATCCCTTTAATGCCACGATGGCACGTTGTGATGTAGAAACTATCAGGCTATTTTCGTCATGGTAGTACCATAACGTTCGGGAACCAAACTGGTCTGAAAAAAAAGAAACATCGTTTCCCGACTTATTTATTACAGCATATGAGCCATCAGCTTTAATACTAATCGATTCTGAAATACTGTCTTTTTGATCTTTTATCCAACCTATGACTAATGCCTCGTTCGTAGGTTCAGATATACCATCACTATTTTGAATAGCGTAATATGAATTAAACTCTTTAGACCATTCTTTAACATTGTTTCGACTATTATTTTTGATAGATTCCGGCGTTAGTAAGGATACTACACTATTAAGCTTCGTAAGCATCCGCTGGGCATTAGCCTTATGGCGAGTCTTAACAAAGATATATTGGGCCATATTGTATCCTAGAGATCTTTAGATTAATTGTCAGAAAATATGCTTGGAAAATCATTTATGCCTACGGGCTGAAGATAATTTATTGAGTGCTAAACGCAGACTTCGTATAGAAATCAGTGCAGAACTAGTAGGCAGCTTGAGAGCTAAAATTAGAACACGTATCTTTAATGCAGGAGAGCTATAAACTCTATGCTTACTCATTTTCTTGAGATGTTGCTTTGCTTTGACTACAGCTTCTTTAAGATATCTATCATCAATTGTAGTTAGTACAAACCAAGTGCCTCGACATATCTTATTTGCTAATACAGCTCTTATATGTTCTGAAGCATCGTACTTATCAATAATATTGGCAACTAAGCGATGAGATGAGAATATATGTAATAGCTTTTGATCACCAGACCCTGTAATTGAGTCTCTACGTTGCCGATAGTAGTAGTAACCGTCGCTAATCTCAATTATCTTTGATGCTATAAAACCTACTTCCCAATGGAATGGCCAGTCTTCATAGTATTGTCCAATATGAAACTGTAAGTTTTTATCACGAACCAAATCAGTACGCATAAATTTCAACCAAGCAAAATGCGGGTATTTAAAGTAATCTAATTGTTTGATTATTTTAGATACCCTAGCTTCAGATGCTGGTTTTGGCAAAGACTCTATTAACTCACCATCTTGAAATGGCTTTACCTGATACAAGACAACATCTGCACCCAGCTCCATAGCACTACTTATACATGTCTGAACTAAGTTCTCACTTACTATATCATCAGAATCAACGAACATCATATATTCACCTGTCGCAGATTCAATACCCGTATTGCGAGCAGCAGAAAGTCCGCCATTTTCGCTATGCTGAATGAGCTTTATACGCTCATCTATCAAATGAGAATCAAGTACTTGTCTAGAATTATCAGTGGAGCAGTCTTCAACTATGATAATTTCAAGATTTTTATAAGTCTGCTGCTTAATGGAATTAAGGCAATCGTTAATATAGGTTTCTACGTTATATACTGGTACGATGATGCTCACTAACGGTTGTTTTATAGTAGTCATATATGAGTTAGCACTTTTTTCAGATCATTGTAAGCGTTTATGTCGACGGGTGATTCATTTAAAGCACCTTGAGGCACTGATAGCAGCTTATTAATAGACTCATCAATACTATCAATTTGATCTAGCTCTAAAAAAATAAGCCTTGGATGATTATGCAACCAATCCAAATGAGTTTGCCTTATCTTATGATTGGAGTTCGGCAGTACCAAACATGGTGTGCCTGAGAGTAAGCATAAGATCATGCCGTGAAGTCGGTCAGTAACTACGAGCTTCGCTGCACGAAACTGACTAAGTTTATCAGCCAGTAATTTTGCACAGTACTTTTCATCTAGTTGCGAGCCACCAGCATGAGTATCCGTTTTCTCAATTTTGTAGCCTGTATCATTTAAAGCTTTATCCACGATAGTATATTGTGCAGACGACAGCGCAACTTCCTTATCATCTCGTAAGCATCGTAAAATACCTAAAGGCTCTGAACAATCTCTCGTTTTAAGCGATTCTGCTGTAGCACTCATTACAATATCTGGCACTAAACCAATATTGACGTTGTTGTATCGTTTAAAAAGCTCAACTAGCTTTTTCTCTGTAATCGACTCTCTTGCAAAAACATGTATATCTGGGTGCTTGGCATAATTTTTCACAATAGCTTTTAAAGCACGTTTAGACTTAGCAGAATCATCCCAATCAAGCGTCTGTGGAAAGCAGACAATACGATTGGAAGGAAAAGATTTGATGACTAGCTGCCGTAGTTCTTCGATATCGGGATAAGTACCACCCATGTTACCACCACCAATGATAGTGACGATATCGCCAGCTTTTATTTGCTTCTTAATTGAGCTAAGTACTAACCGTGTCTGGCTTATAGGTATACTAATCACTTCATAGTCAGTCAATAGATCCTCCAGATACAACTTCTGGGCAGCAGAAATACCAATATCGCCAATGTTCCCATAGTCTGCTGCTAAGAAAACCAGACAGCGCTTACAACTTGGTAATGTCAAATTTTTTGCACTGATATAGGCAGACACTGATTGTTTTATCTTTAGGGGAGTCAGCCTTTTTATAGTGGCAATATTCATTTATGATCTTCCTTAGCTATTTCTTCGCTAATATTTTTTTAACTAGCTCACGACGTTTAGAGCTCGGAGGTAATAGTCTTCCAAACCTAGGAGATGATTTGCGTTTGAGCACTTGATCTACCTGAGGCAACCATTCAAGCCCCCGCCCCGTTTCTATCATTTCACTACGAATTAGTTTCCACTCGCTACGAGCAGCCTCGCTGCGCAATACCACAGAGTCAAAGATTGATGGCTTTAAAGAGGAAGTGAAACAGGCTGGGTCAGTCACACCTGAAAGTAGAAAGTTCAAACGCGTTCTAACGCATTTCTCGCAATAGCCACAATTGCGTTCATGGTTGCCACCCGCCCAACAAACACGTAAATTCTTTATCCCTAATGGCCATTCTGAAATGGCTTTAATTTTTTCTGATCGATTAAAACCAGCACCATCATGTATAACTTTAAAAGTGCTAGAACTTAATAATGGATCAGTTATTGGGTGTGAGCCCCAAGGCGTAACTAATTCATCATACGACTCGCCACTACCTAGTAAACCAACACCTACATATTTATTAAAACCACATAAAGTAGAAGCTAATGCTGTACCACAGTAGAGTTCCCAATTCACATTCCAAACTTCTCGAATATTCGTTTTAACTGTAAATAAAGTCAAGTCGATACTTTCAAGTACTTCGGCAGCCATTTTAGCCGCTCCTAAAAACCCTTGTGTATCAGCTAAAGGTATATCGAAACCATGGACAAACACTCCTGCTCTGATATCTTGAGTAGAATATCCAGCGATGCCTTTGGCATGGCGATAAGCAGTAAACTGAGCATCAGCACCTCCAGAAAATGCTGCAATTGTACCTTCTGCGCGCGTTTCATTTTCTCGGACACTGTCAACTTTAATATCCACTAAAAAAAACTCTTCTGGTAGCCATTTGTGCCAGACATATTGCAACTCTGTCAGATTAGCTAATAACTCCTGAGATACGCTACCATGTACGATAATGTCAGCTTTCATCTGCATTGCTGGCAGCAATGTGGCCAATAAGTATGAGTCACAATCGCTATCTGCTGGCATTGGTAATTCGTTTGGATATAAAAACCATAGTTTTTTATTAGTATTTTTTCTACTATTCATAACTTCTTTAATTATGCAAGAACGACGTTGTCCAACTACATTAGTCTCTAATGCTAGAGGTAATAATTCAATTATGCGCATTTTTTTACCTTTTTTCGACCATATTAAATGATGATGGATTAACTTCATCGTATACCAATTATATTAGAATTACATAGTCATCGTACGAACAGCTTGCTCTAGAAGTTATATATTTTTTAAATAATGTACAAATTTAAGCAGACGAACTATTATACTAATATCTAAACTCCCTATCTTTGTAAACCAAGTATTTAAAATATCATTATTTTCTTTATAGAAAATCCTATAATATTCTTGCAACTCAACTTTATGATCTTCAAAACTATCAAAATTCAAAGCCAGTACAAAGAAACTTTTTGAGAGGTTATTAATTTCATCCTGATATTCTAAAACTAGATCTCTTTGACGAACATATTTTGACAGCTCAGTTACAAAAAAAAGATTATCTCTAAGTACCTTCATACTTATGGCTTTTCTACTTATCGAGTCCGAGCTTAAGTAGATATTATATAAAGCTTTATTTAAAGTAGTTATTCTTTTTGCATGGCAGTACAAACTATACATAAATAATCCATCTTCATTGTGTTCCAAATTTTCATTGAAAAAAACTTGATGACTATCAATAACATCTTTTCGTATAAAGTTTACACATGCAGATAAAGGTTGCAAATGCGTACCATTTAGAAAACACCTTAGATTAGAATACTCTTTATAAACAGTTAACTCTCTCACACCTAGCAAACCACTAGAATCATATTCTCGACATCCAAAATAAACAATATCAGATTTACTGGACTCAGCAGTATTGACTAAAATTTCAATAGCATCTAAATCTAAAAAATCATCACTATCTAAAAAGCATATCCATTTACCTCTTGCTCTTTCAATACCCAAGTTTCTAGTTACACTAACACCTTTATTACCTTGTCTAATAAAAATAAATCTTTTATCTCGCTTAGCATATCTAGAACAAATAATAGCAGAATCATCAGTACTTCCATCATCAATTAGAACTACTTCAATATTATCATAAGTTTGATTAATAATAGAATCTAGGCATTTTTCTAAATAATTCTGCTTATTATAAACTGGAACAATAATACTAACCATAATATTAACCATTACTCTATTTCCTAAATTCTAACTTTGTGTATTAATTAAATTTATTTAATACAACCCAGTTAACTATATATCCATACCAA
>NZ_PJBY01000068.1:0-53094 GCF_002836005.1 Psychrobacter sp. Sarcosine-3u-12 | reverse complement strand
TTAAAGCTACAGGAATTGGGAAAATATTCATAATGATATTGTTAGTTGACTTAGTACTAGGTCCACTACTTACTTTCATCATTTATAAGAAAAATAAAAAGACATTAATAGTAGATTTGACTATTATAATACTGCTCCAGCTTAATGCTTTAGGTTATGGAGTTTATACTGTATATCAGGCACGCCCTGTTTGGATAGCTTATGTTGTTGATAGGTTTGAATTGGTAAGAGCAAATGATGTCTTTGATGACTATGAAAAAAAATATAATTTACCAAAGTTAGGTCCTAAATATATTTATGTGGATTTAGATAAAATGAGTATATCTGAAAAGTCAGAATTGGTTTTTAGAGAGATGCAGTACGGTATTAGCCCTGCCCAGTTACCAAATTTCCATAGTGACTATGAGTTAGCAAAACCACTCTTAATAACGCGTAGCCGAAGTATTAGTATCTTGAACGATTACAATGATTCTGCTGACGTAGAAGCAGTCCTAAATAAATACCCGAAGGCAAGCAGTTTTTTGCCTTTAAAGTCAAATGAAATGGATATGACAGTACTTATAGATAAAAATAGTGAAAATCCAGTTATTAAAATTGTGGATTTGCGTCCTTGGTAATAAGATAAGAGTGAAGTGATAATGTCTGAACAAATATGGTCTAAAGAATATAGTTTTCCTCCTGTAAAAGCTCGCAATATAATTTATGCAATAATACTTATACTAATCCCCAACATTATTTTTTTAGTGATTAGCATAATTACTGAAACATCTAGACCATTGATAAATATAGACTATGTTATACCAGTGTTACTTATCTTGCTAAAACGCCCTTTGTATAAGTGGGTTGGAGTTATAGCATTGAGTGTTCTTACGATATCTGATGTTACGATGTTTATATTTCAGCTTTTTCCTTTTATGGATCTTGAAGGAGCACTGTATTTGGCTCCTTTCTTTCTTCAAGCTCCAACTCGGTATATAGTATTCGTGTTGGTTATATTAATATATGCTATCGCTTTACCTGTTTCTATCAAATCATTTTCTAGGCCTATAGATAATTATCATTTGTTTTTAGCAAGTGGTATTGTTTTATTATTGAGCTATTTTTTTTCTGTTAATGGTCTTCGATATAAAGAAGGTTCAGGTACAACCTTTGGTTCTCACAATAATTATTTTGCAGCTAGTCAAACTAGTATTTTGTTTTCTATTCAAGATATGAGATTTGTTCAAAAGGCTAGTATAGCGCCATCTTTTACGCCTACTAAGTATAAGCGTGTGGCTTCAATGTTAGAACGACCATATAATAATAAGATTTTGTTTATCGTTGTTGAGTCATTAGGTGTAGCAAAAAAATCTGACGTGCAAAATAAGATCATAGAACCTATAACTAGCCAACAACATCTATTAGAGTTTTACAAAAATGGTATTTACCAGGCTCCTGACTCTACTATAAAGGCTGAAATAAAAGAGCTTTGTGCTCAGGATCTTGATGGTTATGGACTAAGAATGGTTGCTGAGTCCGAATTCCCTTCCTGTTTACCTAAATATTTAGCAGACAAAGGATATAGAACCGCTGCGCTACATGGTGCAAACGGTAAGTTATATGATAGATTCAGTTGGTACAATAAAGCAGGTTTTAAAGATGTGAAATTTTCTGAAAACTTATTTGAGGCAAGACGTTGTAAAGCGTTTAACGGTATTTGTGATGATGAGGTTTTTCCAATCATTCAAAGCTACTTTGAGAAAAACGAACCATCATTTTTTTATTGGATGACTCTGACTGCTCATGCGACTTATGCACAAAAAGATATTTATAATAAGCGCCTCGATTGTGAAAGTTATGGTATTAAAGATAATGAAACTTGCAGAAATATGATGCTACAAGCACAGTTTTTTGAAAGTTTAGCAAAGTTAAATAGCCAGCCTGAAATGAAGGGAGTTGAAGTCGTTTTAATTGGTGACCATCAGCCACCTATAACGAACGGAATTGCAAGATTTAGGGAGTACGATTATCCATTAGTAACATGGTTGCATTATAAAATAAAATGACCAATAAGAGATAACATAACGCTTAGGTTGGATATTTTCCTCATGCAGGCTACAATATATTAAAATACTGGACAAAAGCTAAAGTCTACAATTTGGATTGAATCAATGAGCAGTAGAATGGATGTATGCACAGCCCATTGACCAAAAAGCCAAACTTTAAGTTTGGCTTTTTTATGGCTATAAGTATTGCTGGCATGATGCGTGCATCAATTAATAAATGCTCACTATATTTTAGTAATAATAGATCACTATGAAATTAGCCATAACTAACTATATTAAGACACAATCTGGATTTACATTAATAGAGCTGATGATGGTTATTGCTATTGTCGGTATTCTTGCTGCAATCGCATTACCTGCTTACCAAGACTATACTGTAAGAGCCCAATTCTCAGAAGTAGTGTTAGCAGCTTCTAGCTGCCGGACTTCTGTAGTAGATGTTATACAGTCTTCATCAGTAGTAAACGTGTCTACTATTTTACCGAATGCTTGTAATTTCGACGCTACTAAATATGTCAAAAGCGTCACAGTCGATAGTAATGGTATGATTACTGTTTTAGCTGACGAAGCTAACTTATCCGCATTAACTACCACAACGAATACTTTGACGCTTGCCCCTATCCAAACTGGTAGCAATGCTTTAGTAGGTATCACTGATGGCGGCAAAAATATTGCCGGTTGGCGCTGTGGTTCATCAGTCGATGGCACGACCATCCCTACTAAATATCTGCCTAGCTTATGTAAAGGTGCATATTGATAGTTAGTTTATAAAATCATGACCGATAAATTATTTTGATAAATAATAGAAAGTAATAAAAAGGGCTGATACATTTCATCAGCCCTTTTTATTATAAATACTTTCGAAGCTATCAAGCTACTTCTCTAAATACTGAATCTTACCTTCCACGCCATCCCACTTTTCAGCTTCTGGCATTTGTCCTTTCATCTCAGTAATGTTTGGCCATTTTTGTGCCAGTTCAGCATTCAGCTCAGTGAACATCTCTTGTCCTTTTGGCACTTCATCTTCTGAGAAGATCGCATTGGCGGGACATTCAGGCTCGCATAGCGCGCAGTCGATGCACTCATCAGGATCAATGACGAGGAAGTTTGGGCCTTCATAAAAGCAGTCCACAGGACAGACTTCCACACAGTCGGTGTATTTGCAAAGAATGCAGTTATCTGTAACGACAAAGGTCATAGTGAGGTCTACCTGTTATTGGATTGGGCGGAATAGAATAGATTAAAAATAAGGCACATTTTAGCGCTTTTACCACTAATTGACAATTCCCTTTAATGACTAATGATTTTCTTCAAATGATAAAGTAAATCATGCGCTTGCTTGGGCGTTAGACTATCAGGATCAATCGCGCTTAGCTCATCTTGTAAGCTAAATAGCTGATTTTGTTTTGGATTGTTCAATGTGTCTGCCGCTTGAATGGTATGACTTACTTCTTGATTGAGAGTAGCATTATTATAACTCTCTTGCCGTTTATCCTTTACTGACTTAGCTAAGTCATTTTTGTCATCAACTTTATCGATTGCAACTTTTTCGTTTTCTGTTTTTACGCTATTTATTTTCAAGTTGTCTACTAAATAGCGCTTGGCATCATTCAATACCTGAGTCGGAATACCAGCCATCTTAGCGACATGTAGTCCAAAGCTAGAGCTTGCTGCCCCTGCGCGTATTTGATGCAATAGCAATAATTGACCATCGATTTCACTGGCGGCGACATGGACGTTACGAATACCTTTATTTTGCGCATCCAATTGTGTCAGCTCAAAGTAGTGGGTGGCAAACAGGGTCAGGCAGCCGATCTCAAGCAGTCGGTTGACACAGGCGTGAGCGATGGCCAGCCCGTCGGTGGTGGCGGTACCGCGGCCGACTTCATCCATGAGCACTAGTGATTTATTGGTTGCTTGATTTAAGATATTAGCTGTCTCAATCATCTCTACCATAAAGGTCGATTTGCCACCAGCCAAGTCATCAGCTGAGCCGATACGTGTAAAGATGCGATCGATATCACCAATATGCGCACTAGCTGCTGGCACAAAACTGCCGCAATGTGCGAGCAGTACAATCAGAGCCGTTTGGCGCATATAGGTCGATTTACCACCCATATTAGGGCCAGTAATCAGAAGTAATCTTTCAGGGTGTTCATCGCTACCTAATGCGCAGTCATTGGCGACAAAATGGCTAGTATGTTTCGCATGACTGTTTTGATTGGTACGATTTCCAATATTAGTTGGATTTAGTACGGCTTCGACGACGACATGACGACCTGCTTTGATATCGATACTGGTTTGGTTGTTATGATTCAAGCCACTTTTTGAATGATTGTTTTCTAACCCGCTAGCGTCTTTTAAGTCGTTACTCATGACTGGGCGCTGCCAGTGATAAGTGATCGCAAGTTGCGCCCAATTGCTAAGCACATCTATTTGCGCAATAGCCGCGCTTAGCTGTTGTAGTTCCGCTAAATGGCTGCTTAATAGTGTCAACAGTTGGTGATACAGATGTTTTTCACGAGTCAACGCTAATGTCTGTGCGCTTAGATATTCTGTTTCGACTTGTTTTAGCTCATCAGTAATAAAGCGCTCGCTACTTTTCAGGGTTTGCCGACGGATAAAGTGCGCCGGTGCATTTTTTGCCTGCATTTTAGGCAATTCAAAGTAAAAGCCACTGACTTTATTAAAGCCGACTTTTAGACTGGGAAGTTGATTATCTCGACGCGCTCGCTCTACCATCTCATCCAAGGTCACTTGGATGTTGTCATGAAGGTGAGTGAGGCGATCGAACTCGTCATCATAACCCGCTGCCAACATACCACCATCACGGATATGTGCAGGTGGCTCAATGACAATAGCGCGCTCGATTAACTCGGCCACCGCTTGAACGGCTGGCAGTTGAGCGGGCAATTGCTGCATCAACATCGGCAATAGACCAGCGTCTTCATGGCTAATACCTGCAGCCGTTAGTAGGCTGGTGAGCTGGGCACTACTGGCAATACCGTCAGCGAGCTTACGCAGGTCACGCGGCTTGGCGCTCATAAGACCGATACGGCTACTGATACGCTCAATATCACCGATAGCATTTAAGGTTTCGCGTAAATTGCTGACCAATGAATGTTTTTCTAAATTTTGCTTAAGCTGTTTGTTTTCATCCGATTGACTGTCTGTCTGTAAAAGGTTGGCTATCGCCTCTAAGCGCAGATTGATACGTGCATGCTGACGTAGTGGACGCTTCATTTGCTGCACCAATAAACGACGTCCCATCGGCGTCTGACAGTGATTGAGCACGGATATCAGCGACGTTCCATTGCTGCTGACGGGGGTAAACATTTCAAGATTTTGCTGACTATTGGCATCAATGATTAGATAGTCATCGCTGTACTCGACGATAAGCTGGTTAACTTGTGGCACATGGCGCTGTTGGGTTTGCCGTGCATAATGAATAAGGGCGGCACAGCTAGACTGGCTAAGCGTGGCATCGCTAATTCCTAGACCATCGAGGCGTTGTACCTCAAACTGCTGACAAAGGGTTGCGCTGGCATGCTCACGATGAAAGTCATTGGCAGCGACTTCGATGATAGGGCAATCAAGATTTTGCCGTAGCCATGTCAACCAATCTTCGCCATTACCACTACTATTTACATCGCTGTGACTGAGTGCCTCGCTAATGATACATTCACTCGGGGCAAAGCGTGCGAGCACCGTCAGCATTTGAGTTTGTAAGCCTTCGATATCGTCATTATTAGCGTTTACTGTTTGCGTCGTTAACGTCCCAGCGGCTAAATCCATTTGGCTAATGGCGGCTTGCAAAGCTTGGTTGCTGTTGCCTTTTGGCATTGCAATATCAATCGCGACCACGGTCGGTGTATGATTGGGCGCGATTAACGCATCATCGGTAATCGTACCAGCGGTCAGCGTTTTAACCACTTCACGGCGCATGATAGTGCCAGCGGCAGATTTGCTTTTGTCTTTTTTTTGCTTGTCACCCATCGTAGGCGCTTTGGACGCGCTATTTGCATTGTCAGTGCCAGTGCCAGTGCCAGTGCCAGTGGCAGTGTCAGAGGCTGACTCATCAATTTGCTCACATACGACCACGGTCTGTCCAGCCGCAATCAGCCGCGCCATATAGCTGTCAGCGGCATGAAAGGGCACGCCTGCCATCGCAATGGTGTTACCTGCTTTATCCGTACCACGGCGGGTCAAGGTGATGTCTAAGATTTGCGCGGCACGTTTGGCATCATCAAAAAATAATTCATAAAAGTCACCCATCCGGTACAGCAGCAGTGCTTGCGGATAATTGGCTTTCATGGTTAGATATTGCACCATCATCGGCGTATGGTCTGCCAAATGATAGATGGCATCGCCTATGACTAACGGTTCAGCTGAATGAGGATTTTGAGCGGACGGCTTAGCGGTCATGCAGAGTCTCTTTTGGTTCTTATGAGTTTACTGTGGGCGAAATAAGTGTTTTTATAATAATAAATAGCTAAGGATAGTGAGCAAATCATGCCGTTAAATGAGGTGATTAAAAAGCTAAATAATTTAAAGCCATAAGCGCTATTTTAACACGTCCTACAACGTTTTTACGTCGGCAAATATCTACTCATTGCCCTTGTATCCATCGCCGTCATAACCATATATAATGACGGCACACTTAATTGGGCGATACTTCATTAGGCAAGATTTTATTATAAAGTTATTAGGCAATCGTTTATTGGACTGCCTTAAATGAAACCGTAATCAGCCAAATAATGAATAAGCAGCGAGTAAAGCGCTGTCATGCGTACTAATTATCGAATATTTCCATAGGTCAAAAAATTATGTTATCAAAGATTATAGGCAGTGTGGTTGGCACCAAAAATGACCGCGAATTAAAACGCATGCGCAAAGTGGTCAGCAAGATCAACGCACATGAGGCGACGATACAAGCCCTGTCTGATGAGCAATTACAACAAAAAACCGAAGAGTTTAAAGCAAGACACCAAAATGGTGAAAGCTTAGATGCATTATTACCGGAAGCGTTTGCGGTTTGCCGCGAGGCATCGCTACGTGTCAATGGCATGCGCCACTACGATGTGCAGCTGATCGGTGGTCTCACCTTGCACGAAGGCAAAATTGCTGAGATGAAAACCGGTGAAGGTAAAACCTTGATGGGTACCTTGGCGATGTATCTCAACGCTATCAGTGGCAAAGGCGTCCATCTGGTCACGGTCAACGATTATTTGGCGGCACGTGATGCGGAATTAAACCGCCCGTTGTTTGGCTTTTTGGGTATGACGGTCGGCGTTATTTATTCGCAGCAGCCGCCACAAGAAAAGATCGACGCCTATCAAGCGGATATCACCTACGGTACCAATAACGAATATGGCTTTGATTATCTACGCGATAACATGGTGTTTAGTTTAGGCGAAAAAAAGCAGCGCTCATTAAACTTTTGTATTATCGATGAAATTGACTCTATCTTAATCGATGAGGCGCGTACGCCGCTGATTATTTCGGGTCAAGCCGAAGATTCTTCACGTATGTATGCATTGATTAATACTATTATTCCGGTGCTAATTCGTTCAAAAGATGAAGAAGCCAATAAGAATAACGAAGAAGAAGATTTTTGGATTGATGAAAAGAACCGTCAGATCGAGATTAGCGAAAAAGGCTATGAAAAAATTGAGCGTTTCCTAATCGAAGTGGGCGAGCTGGGCGAAAACGAAAGTTTATATAGCCCAAGCCGTTTGCCGCTATTGGCACACGTCCAAGCCGCCATTCGCGCCCATCATGTCTTTGTCAAAAACGTCCATTATATTGTCGATGATGGCGAAGTGGTCATCGTTGATGAAAACACTGGTCGTACTATGCCAGGTCGTCGTTGGTCAGAAGGGCTGCATCAAGCGGTCGAAGCCAAAGAAAACGTCGAGATTCAAGCAGAGAACCAAACGCTGGCAACCACCACGTTCCAGAACTATTTCCGTCTCTATGACAAATTGTCTGGTATGACCGGTACGGCTGATACCGAAGCGGCAGAGTTCAAATCAACGTATGACCTAGACGTCATCGTGATCCCAACCCATGAGCCCATTGCGCGTATCGATATGGATGACCAGATTTTCTTGACCAAGTTAGGAAAATATAAAGGCATCATTCGCGAGATTAAAGACATTCAAGCCAAAGGTGCGCCAGTATTGGTTGGTACGGCGACGATTGAAGCCAGCGAAGAATTGTCGTACTTACTGGATCAAGAAGGCGTCAAGCATAACGTGCTAAACGCCAAGCAGCATGAGCGTGAAGCCGAAATTATCGCTCAGGCAGGTAGTCCAAAATCGGTCACCATCGCCACCAACATGGCCGGTCGTGGTACTGATATTATCCTTGGTGGTAACTGGCAGTCGTTTATCGAAGACATTGATTCGGTCAGCCCAGAAGAGATGAAACGCTTGAAGGCAGAATGGCAAGTCAAACATGACCAAGTCGTTGCGGCTGGTGGTTTGCATATCATTGGTTCTGAGCGCCATGAATCACGCCGTATTGATAATCAGCTACGTGGTCGTGCCGGTCGTCAAGGTGACCCTGGCATGTCGCGCTTCTTCTTATCGCTCGAAGATGACTTGATGCGTATCTTCGCCGGTGACCGCGTTGTCAATATGATGCGCGCCATGGGACTCAAAGAAGACGAAGCCATTGAGCACAAAATGGTCTCCAAATCGATCGAAAACGCGCAAGGCAAAGTTGAGAGCCGCGATTTTGATGCGCGTAAAAATCTCCTCAAGTATGATGATGTTGCCAATGAGCAGCGTAAAGTGATCTATGGTCAGCGCGATGATTTGCTCGCAGATATGGATCTGTTAGAGGCCATTGAAGTCATGCATCATGAAGTTTATAACGCCATGATTAGCCAATTTATCCCACCAGGTTCTATCGATGACCAATGGAATGTTGATGGATTGGAAGATGAGCTTGAGGATGAGTTTAAGATATCAATGCCGATTAATGATTGGCTAGATGAAGATCGCCGCCTAGATGAAGAAGGGCTACGCGCCAAAATCATTCAGACAGCACTGGATCATTATCATGGTCGCCGTGAGCAAATGGGTGAAAAAGATGCCGCCCAGCTTGAGCGTCATTTTATGCTGCAAAGCCTAGACAAGCACTGGAAAGAACATTTGACGCAAATGGATCAGCTGCGCAAAGGTATCCATCTGCGCGGTTATGCGCAAAAAAACCCTGAGCAAGAATATAAGCGGGAGTCGTTTGAGTTATTCCAAATGATGCTAGGGGCGATTAAGTCAGAGACAGTACAAGATTTATCACGTGTCCATATCCCGACCAAAGAAGAGCTGGCGGCATTAGAAACGCAGCAACGTGAGAATGCCGCGCATATGCGCATGCAATTCGAGCATGATGATATCGACAACTTAGATAGCAATGCGGACAATAATGCAGCAGAGCAGGGGCAACCACAAAATCGTAACCCTAATAGCGGCGCGGCAGGGATAGGCGCTGCGATTGGTGCTGGTAATAATGCGGATCGCAACTTTAGAATCGGTGATGAGCCGAATCCATACGCTGGTATGAATATCAGCCGTAACGCACCTTGCCCTTGTGGTTCGGGACTTAAATATAAGCAATGCCACGGCAAAATCTAAAGCGTTACCATTAGGGATAAGTAAGCCGTCCTAAAAGCGTTTTCAATGGTCGTAACAAGCCCTCATCTAACATAGATGGGGGCTTTTTTTAACGCTTATGAAAAGTATAGTCACAATCTCCTAAAAACGCGACAATAGCAGCAGTGCATGATGGTTCGATATTACTTTTCATTGACTATACTTGCTAAGTGGATAAGACTATTCAGTTAATTATTCAAACAATAAGCAATGGCTTTGTAGCGATTGTTTACAAATTCAGCATAGGCGTGAATTTATGGACACGCTATAGTGTTTAACATATTTATTTGGGAGCGTATTATGAATGTAGAATTATTAAAACAGTTGCGTACCTCTGTTGTGATGACAGGTTTATTGGCCGGTGCTCTAACGGTTGGAGCCTGTCAACAAAAGCAAGAGCCTGAGCAGAGCCTAGAAGACAACATAAGCGAAGAGCAATCTGTTCCTATGTCTGCCGAACCTGCCGAGCCCAATAATGTGATAGTCGCTCCACAAGATGCGTCAGCCAGTGAGGTAGAGGATGATACTGTTGCTTCGGTGAACGGTGGTGTGACGCAGATAAACTATCTGTGTGCTCCTGAGTTGCAAGTTGCAGCAACTTATAAAGATACCGATAACCAAGTGGTCATTGCTACTGCTCAAGGCACAACAACCTTGATGAAAACCAATGACGCTAGCAATCCTGAAGTTTTTGAAGCAAAGACTGCTATGGATGGTGGAGAAGGTTTTGTGCAGTGGCGTGTGGCACACGAAGCGCGTGAAACGGGCGTGATGCGCACAGCAGGTGCAGATGCCGCTAATG
Organism: Psychrobacter sp. Sarcosine-3u-12; assembly: GCF_002836005.1. Lineage (NCBI taxonomy): Bacteria > Pseudomonadati > Pseudomonadota > Gammaproteobacteria > Moraxellales > Moraxellaceae > Psychrobacter > Psychrobacter sp. Sarcosine-3u-12. The sequence continues at coordinate 42,586 of NZ_PJBY01000068.1, read as the reverse complement.
TGAACACTTATGAATGTAAGAAAACATCATAATCAATAAGCAAGCAATCAAGAAAAAAGCAACGTTGTCGTTGCTTTTTTTATATCTGATTTTTGAGTTATAGTCAAAATATCCTAAAAACGCGACGGTATTGCTGATATCAATTTTTTATTAACGGTCTATTTCTTTTGAATAGGGCTGCGCTCATGTTCCAAAAACCCTTCCTCTGTCACGTCTAGCTCTTCATGCTTAAGTGTGACTTCGATATTGTCAGTATGGGTGTGGGTACTCTTGTTGACATCGACTTCTTGAATGACATAGGTGTCTTTAGTGATGGTCGCTACTTGACGCGATAAGATAATCTCAATGGGCGCATCACCGATTTCAACTTGCTTGCCATTGATAGTCACGACCGCCTTGCTGTCGAGCGATGGTTCAACATGGCGCAGTATGTCCTTATCATCGTAATTACCTGACAGTAAATCCTGACTTTCGGCATCATTATATTCGGTGCGGACGGTAATATATTCTTCTACCAACTCAATTGGCACTTGTATCGTCTTGGTTCGAGAGTGCTTAGTGACCGTGACCTTACCCACATCCAAGCGTTCTTTGTTAACGACAGGACGTTCTTCCAGTAACTCTAAACGCCCGCCATTGGCTTTTTGATTCAAGGTAGCCAATGGCTCTCTATCATGTTCAGGAGCAGGAAGTTTGTTTTCAGCACTATGATCAGCAATAGGCGGATTGGTATCGGTTGTTAGGGTTTCATTATTATTATTGGCTGTCATCTTAATCTTCCTTATTATTAAATAGATTTCAAAAATATTTTATTAAAGATTTCTTTTTCATTAAAGGTTTCTTAATGATTATAAAACATCAGGGTTATCAATTACTGTTAACTTGATTATACAACTTGTCATCATTATAAAACTCGCCACAAAGTACGCTGAATTATAAAAATATGAGTTAGGATGTGTCATCAATTAGCACATTGATACATTTAATGGTCTTAACATGGCTAAATTTAGCCAAACATCGTCAGAAATCTTGTCGATATGTTCATATTTATGGCAATTCATTCCTTGTTTGGCTGCAATTTTCCTCATTTTAAGCCTCACGATCTAAATGATGACACGCACTGACATAAAAAAAGACCAGAGAGAAACTCTGATCTTTATGAACTGAATGACATATTTAGCTGCTATTAACAGCCATTTAATGCTTATCTACTTAATGAATCTAGTTTTCAGCATCAAGTGACCGTTGTTGTATATTGTGTGCCACAAGTTACATGCCACGGGCGCGGCGTACATCTTCAGCAGTGATACCGTCACGGTCGACAATATTGCCTTCACGATCAACCACATTACCATCACGGTCAATATCTAGCTCTTCACGCTGAATGGTCTCAACGATAGTCTCAGTATGACGCTCAGTTGTTTTACCAACGTTCACTTCTTCAGAAACGTAGGTTTCTTTACCAACGCGGGCACGTTCTGCTGAGAGCTCTACTTCGATGCTTTCATTGCCATTCACATCACCGATATGACGATCAGTAGGGCGGTCAACATTGGTACGCTCGATGTTGGCATGCTCTTCTTCTAGTTCAACATCTACATTACGTTCTTCGGTCACGACATGCTTACCGACTTTTACTAAACCGGCGACGATGCGATCTTTATTAACGGTCAGACGTTCTTCTAGCAGCTCAAGCGTGTTTGGGGCTTCGTAGTTGTGCTCAGCAATTTCCATACGCTCTTCTGTTGGTACGCTGTCAGCAACGAACGATTGACGATCTTTTTCGTACTGCTCTTTATAGCTATACTGATAGTCGTGGTCATAAACGTCCATTGCTTCTACTTGCGCTTGCGTTAGGCTATCAAAGAACACGTCATCACCAACGATACGAGCTAAACCTGCTGGTACCAATACTTCTTTTGAGCTAAACCAACCGCCTGCATCGACGATTAAGTAACGAATACGACCAGTCGTATCTTCTACTAGCGCGCCGTCAATTTTACCGATTTTTTCTTCATTAACGCCATAGGCTGTTTTGCCCGTTGGATCATAATAATCATCACCGATAAGATCACGGTGGGTAGCTTGGATATCTTTTAAACGAATTAGTTGGCTCATTATTATCTTCCTTTTATATGAGTAAATGACTAGGGCGTGTCCTCAATTCAACCGATAGCAATCTAAATGGGCTAAAAATGGTTAAATCTTGCCAAACATCATCAAATAGCTAGGTAATATCTCGATATTATCTGCACTGTTTTCCTTGTTTGACTGCAATTTACCTCATTTTTATCACCATTTTTAAAATGAGGACACGCCCTAATGGTTTTTAAAATAATTAAATTTTTGATCTGATAAAAACTTTTTCAAAATTAGTCGGTAATAGACTATATAGCGCTAAACAGCTGTTACCTTAACTTGTATTTATCCTAACATCATGATTTTGGATGAGATATATGAGCAAGGTAGCAAAGTGTGAGCTTGAAGTAATTGCGTGTAAGAGGCTGTAAAGGGAACGACAGATATATATATTTGAGTTAAGGATTTCTTACCGAAAAGAACACAATCCGTTTTCAAGAAATGTTATGTATAAAAAAACCGCAGAGCGCTAAGCAATGCGGTTTTATAAAGCGAAGCATTAGAATTTTAATTACAGTCTGCTTTTAAATAACCTGACTGTCTTCTAAATAACCTGACTGTCTTCTAAATAATCTAATTCTCTTTTAAGTAATGAGGCTTAGTTTTACCAATCGATAATTAAGGCAGTTCGATAGCCACGGCTACTGCTTCACCGCCACCGATACATAGGGTGGCAACGCCTTTCTTACCGCCAGTACGCTGTAAAGAGTTGATCAGGGTAATTAGGATACGTGCGCCAGAGCAGCCAACTGGATGGCCAAGGGCACAAGCACCGCCTTCAATGTTTACTTTGGCATGCTCAATGTTTAGCTCATCCATTGCAGCCATGGTCACCATCGCAAAGGCTTCATTGATTTCCCATAGATCAACATCGGCTACTGACCAGCCTGCACCGGCTAATACTTTTTCGATTGCGCCAATAGGTGCAATGGTAAATTCGCTTGGATGACGCGAGTTCGAAGCCGTTGCCACAATACGTGCTTGATAATCAAGGCCTTCAGATTTTGCTTGCGACTCTTTCATAACTACGACAGCAGCAGCGCCATCTGAGATTGAGCTGGCATTGGCGGCGGTAATCGTACCATCTTTAGCAAAGGCTGGGCGCAACGTAGGAATGCGCTCTGCATTGGCAAGACCGGGCTGTTCATCGGTGTCGACGGTTTGCTCGCCTTTACGCGTCTCAAAAGTAACGGGTTCAATCTCATTTTTGAAATGATCGTCTTTAATAGCAGTGAGGGCGCGATTCAGCGACTCAATGGCAAAGTTATCCATTTGCTCACGGGTATAGCCTTTTTCAATGGCCATTTCTTGGGCGAATTGACCCATTAGTTTACCCGTTTCGGCATCTTCTAAGCCGTCTAGGAACATATGATCCTTGACTTCTTTATGGCCCATACGATAGCCACCACGTGCGCCTGGCATAATATAAGGAGCATTGGTCATGGATTCCATGCCGCCCGCAACTGCGACATCGAAGCTGCCCGCTTTGATACCGTCATGTGCTTGCATCACAGCTTTTAGACCTGAACCACAAAGTTTATTGATAGTGACAGCGCCGGTGGCATCAGATAGACCAGCTTTACGCATGGCTTGACGCGCAGGGCCTTGACCCAAACCCGCTGTCAAAATACAGCCCATAATTACTTCGTCAATCTTGTCCGCGCTAACACCAGAGCGAGCAACAGCGGCTTTAATGGCTGTTGCGCCTAGGTCGGTTGCACTGACGTCTTTTAAAGCGCCTTGGAAGCCGCCCATTGGGGTACGTGCGCCGTTTAAAATTACAATTGCATCATTTGACATTATTGTTGTTCCTTTTCATTTGTTTTAATAAAAGTCTGTGTGTTTAAACAAAAAAACGCGACTAAAATCATTTCTGTTAACGATAATATAAGTACGGCTGGATTTTATTCAAGGTTAAAACAATGGCTCATGAATGTGACTACAGTATTATCTATAGCAAAGTCTTAAAAGACTAAAATCAGCCATTATTAAAAACCAGTGATAAGCTTCTAACTTAAGCAAGCTCATCCAAACGAATGCGAACCACTTTATCGGTAATGGTGTTTAGCTTTTCAATTTTTTCAATGGCCAGATTCATCTGACTCTCGACCACTGGTAGCGTCAAGATAATGACGGGTACTTGACCCAGCTTATGCGCAGGCTTTTGTAAAATAGCATCGATGTTGATACCGGCATCGCTAAGTATACGAGTGATATCAGCCAATACGCCAGGATTGTCAAAAGCATGAACGCGTAAATAATAGCCCGTGATCATCTGCTCAGCACGCAAGATAGGCGTATCTGATAGTTGTTCAGGAATAAAAGCTAAGTGCGGCACATGGTGGCCGTGGTTGTTTTGATTACTGTTGCTTTGATCGTCGTTGTCCTTGCTGCCCAATACCCGAACCAAGTCCATCACATCTGCCATTACTGCAGACGCCGTAGCACCAGCGCCAGCGCCATCACCACAATATAGCGTCTGCCCAAGCGGGTGCGAATTGACCAACACCGCATTTTTTACGCCATTCACATTTGCTAGTAGCGCATCTTGAGGAATCAGTGTGGGGTGAACGCGTAGCTCAATACCTGCATCGTCGCCATTGCTGCCTCCGCTATCACGGCGCACCGCAAAGCCTAAGTGTTTGATACGATAACCAAGCTCTTCGGCATAGTTGACGTCTTGTAAGGTGATACCAGTAATGCCTTCACAGTAGACTTTATCAAACTGTAGCGGAATACCAAAAGCAATCGAGGCGAGGAGGGCCAGTTTGTGCGCTGCATCAATGCCTTCGACATCAAAAGTAGGATCTGCTTCGGCATAACCCAGCTCTTGCGCCTCACTCAGCACGTCTGCAAACGGACGACCTTTATCGCGCATTTCGGTCATGATAAAGTTGCCAGTACCATTAATGATACCCGCCAACCAATTGATTTTATTAGCAGCCAATGCTTCACGCATCACTTTGATGATTGGAATACCACCTGCGACCGCCGCTTCATAAGCGACGTGGACATTATTGGCTTCAGCGAAAGCAAAAATCTCATTGCCGTGCTCAGCCAATAAGGCTTTATTTGCTGTCACCACATGTTTGCCGTTTTTGATGGCGTGCATGATGACGTCTTTTGCGAGGGTAGTACCGCCGATCACTTCGATGACGATATCGACATTGTCACTGGCAGCAATGGCCATCAAATCACTGTTTTGCATAATATCGGGATCGATATCATCACGCTGACGGCGCGTACCGACTTCGGTAATAATAATATCGCGTCCACTACGGCGTTTTAGCTCATCTAAATTATCATTGATTAAGTTGATCACGCCCGTTCCGACGGTGCCCAGACCAAGTATCGCTAGTTTGATGGAGTTGCTCACAGTATCCTCAAAAGGTTAAATATAGTGCAGCAATGACCAGCTGTTACGGTATCAGATGCGCTTACGGTACTAAACGTACGGTCTGCGCTCATCTTCCTAATGTCAGTCTTGCCATTGCTTCACTATAGTGGGATAAAAAATGCTTAGATAAAAAAGTATGTGGCTGATGTTGCCTTGCGCTTTATCGTATCATACCGACAAGCGCTTGTGACGTCTACTCAATGTCGCTGTGGTCAACAATATCAAAAATATATAACAGCTACTGAATCAATCGCTCGCGTTTAATTCAGTAGCTTAGGTTCAATAGCCTGCGTTCGCTTAGATAGCACCAACTGCTTGAGCCAACTCGGCGGCTGGGAGATAACCACCTACTTGTTCGCCTGCTTCAGTAAATATCGCTGGCGTACCACGCACACCAAGTCTTGCGCCCAATGCCATATGCTCTTGCACCGGATTGCTACAGCTAGGCCCTTGGATATCTGCGCCTATTTTGGCCTGATTCATGGCAGCATTGCGATCCTCACTGCACCAAATCGCCTCCATTTTAGGCACTGATTCTTGACTACGTGGCCATGCGAGATAACGTACCTCGATACCGCGTGCATTGATGTCATTCATCTCTGAATGCAGCTTACGACAATAGCCACAGTCAGCATCGGTAAAGGCGTAGACCACAGCCTTGGTTTCACCTTTTGCAGGATAAATAATCATCTCGCTTTTATCGACGGCTTTTAGCGCTTCTTGCGCAGTACCAGCGACTAAGGCGGCGCTAATATCGACGGGGGCAGCGTCACCAACCGCAATGATTTGTCCTTGAATAATATGCTTGCCGGATTTGTCGGTAAAAAAAGCAGGCAGCCCTTCAGCGGTGACCCAATAGATATCATCCATATCAGTCGGCACGGCGGAGATAATTTTTTCTTCAATGCCAGAGGCGTTTAAGTTGGCTTGTAGTGCTTTGACCACAGCAGCGTCGCTTTCAGTCGTGATTGGGGCAGTGCTGGTTTTGGCTTGAGCGCTATTAACCACGCTAGCATTAGTACTGGTGGCATCGGCGGCATTGTTTGAGCAGCCAGCCGCGACGATGACCAATAAGGCACTCATCATGACCCGAGATAAATGGTTGCGTGAAAAATTAGCAGCAGTCGGCACGGCTTTCGAAAAAGGAGAGAAGGACATAGGGTGTTTCCTTTAGGCAGTCACGCCTAATCAAGGGTTCATAATAAAAGGGCTTTGTATGGTCTCTGACCCATCATGACGAGTAGGTCGTGTGGTAAGAAGGGCGACATTGGCTGGTTTTATCGCATTTATCAATCATAAAGGATAAGTAATCATATACGCTATATTAACATAATTTTTTTAATAACCTCTAAAGGCTATTTTTATACCCATCATAAACATAATGCATCGATGGCGGTTAAATTTGGAAAAATAAAATACATTTGTACTATTTAATATCGTCGCACCTATAGGTAGTCTACTGCTTATAATCACTTTTTATGATGACATCACTATTATGTTGCAACATTTATTTTGAAGTACTGTCATTTTGAAACATTTACTAATCTAAGCGAATTTATACTAAGGAGTGCGTATGGCAGGTGCCAGTTTATTAACCCTACTTGATGATATCAGTGTAATACTCGATGACGTTTCGGTCATGACCAAGGTGGCCGCCAAAAAAACCGCAGGGGTGCTAGGTGATGACTTAGCCCTGAATGCGGAGCAGGTAACAGGGGTCAAAGCCAATCGCGAGTTACCAGTGGTTTGGGCCGTCGCTAAAGGTTCATTCATCAATAAGCTCATTTTAGTACCGGCCGCGTTATTAATCAGTACCATTTATCCACCCTTGGTGACGTTTTTGCTGATGTGTGGCGGGCTATTCTTAGCCTATGAAGGCGCTGAAAAGGTCATTCATAAGTTTTGGCCTCACGTCTTACCACACGACGAGGAGCAAAATGCCCGTCGGCAAGCCAATGCGGATGAAACCATCGATCTTGTTGCTTTTGAAAAAGAAAAAATCAAAGGCGCTATTCGGACAGATTTTATTTTGTCTGCTGAGATTATCGTCATTGCCTTAGGCTCAGCTGCAGGGGCAAGCTTGCTAGAAAAAAGCTTGGTACTCTCCATTATTGCGATAGCAATCACGGTTGGGGTATATGGCTTGGTTGCTGGTATCGTCAGAATGGATGATGCGGGTCTTTATCTGATGAAAAAATCAGGCAGTGTCACACAAAAAGTCGGTGAATTTTTGGTATCGGCGGCACCCAAGCTGATGAAGTTTTTAACTATCGCTGGGACATTGGCGATGTTCTTAGTCGGTGGTGGTATTCTGGTACACGGTATCGACTTTTTGCATCATGAAGTCGAAGACTTGGCGCATCTGACTGGCATATTTGAAAGTGCGACGACGATGCTGTTAAATGGTTTGGTCGGCTTGGTAGTAGGTGTGATCATGGTTGGCATTATGACGATGATTGGCAAAATACGCGGTAAGGATAAAGACGCTTCTTCTGCGCATTAAAGCGCTATAGTCAGAGCACTTTTAAATCGCTACAGTGTTACACGCCCTAGATGTACTCAGTGTACTATCTGCGGTCGGTCGCCTTGTAGCGATTCTAAAATTCCTTGCCTATACATTAAATATAATGGATATAAGCGATCACTTTTAAGACTTAAAGAATCCTATAGAATAAAAAAGCCCCAAAGTTGCTGACAACTTTGGGGCTTTTGCTTTTGGGCTCTACAATTAGCTTTCGCTGTCTGACTCACCAGACTCTAGCTTTTCAGCTTGCGTTGGCTTTTTATGGTCAGTCTTTGGCTTACGGCTGCGCGCCTTTGGTACTTTTGGCGTGGTTAAATTAAACATACCTGTTTGTGGCAATAGTTGCTCCGCCACATTCTCAATCATGTTTTTATAACTGGCAATCGTGGTTTTTGACTTAGCTGCCTGACTTTCTTCTTTAGTCAGTTGCTCCACTATAGGCTGCTCAGTTTCTGCTTGCTCAGCCTCAACATCTTTGACATCAGCAGTTTTATTGTCAATGCCATTATCATTGTCATTGCTGCTGGCATTTGCCTCTTCTAGCGCTTGTTCTGCTTTTAGCAGTTGTTCGCTCTCAGCAGTGATATTGTCTGTCTGTGCTTCACTGGTCAAAGCAGTAGCTTCGACTTTGTGCGCATCAACGTCGTTACCAGCTTGCTTAGAGTCAGTGACTGGCTCGCTAGCGGTCATGGTTGGCTGCGCTGCTTGCTCATCAGCAATAGTGAGTACCGCTGGTTCCTGATAATCAGGATGTTGACCGCGTGGATCGTTGCTGGCACGTTTGCCAATAGCACGTGGCTCAACGGCTGTTTTGCCTTGCGCTGCCGCAAACTGACTGACCGCTTGCGTCATCGCTTCAAAGCGGGCAAGGTAATCTGCGGATAAAGGTTGATAGCCGTAGTTGCTAAAGTCAAAGTGACGAGTGGCAAAGTCATTGTCGCCGCCTTTGCTCGCGCTTGAATCGCCTTCAACGCTAGCGCCATCACCAGCCGGTTGGGCTTGCTGTGTATGTGCTTCGATAGCAGCAATAAAGCAGCTGATGACGCCGTCATTTTTTAAACGACTTTCTGCATCGGTTAATGCCTTACGAACAAAGTCACCAACTGTACCACGAATGCTTGGTGCGCTTGTTACTACTTGCTCAGTTGCTTGCGGCTGCTCAGCAGATTGCGCTTGCTGACTACGAACGACACGTGGGTCATTGCTCGCTTGCCCGAACTTCTTAGCTGTCACGTAGCGTTTGGCAAACAATGCGTCATGCGTCAGCTCAAGCGCTGAGTTACTAGGGTTGCTAGTATCCGTCGCGGGCGTAGTTGCATTGCCGTCGTCAGTTTTTTGTGCGCTTGGTGCTGCTGCTACGCTAGCTGCCTCAGTAGTGACTGGCTTCTGACTATCCGCTTGACTGTCAACACTGTTTTTAGACGCTGTTTGCTCATCTACCGATGCTGTTTTGTCATTGACTTTACGGTCGTCTGTAGGTGCAGCCTGTTGCACCGGATCTGCCGTAGTGCTCACTTCTGCATCATTGCTTTTGCCAGTATTGGCTTGGGTATTGCCTTTTTGCGTCTCACTAACAGACTCATTATCCTGTTTAGCGTTACTTTTTATATCAGCGCTTTTTTCTGCAGTGATTTTTTCTTCAGCGCTTTTCACCTGAGCACTTTTCTGACTGGTAACGTGCTGACTGGTACCGTGCTCATTCGTACCATGCTTGTCAGTATTTTTCACCGCGCTATTTTGCTGGTGGACACTTTCTTTAGCAGCGTTCTGCTGAGTATGACTATTGTCTGTACGCTCTTTCGCTGCTTCGTCTTTCGTCGTATCGCGCGCGGAGCTTTGTTCTTCAGCTGACTGACGAGTTGTCTGTGTAGACTTGCTGTCATCTAAGGATAAGTGCACCACTTCTGGTGTCTTAAGCTCATTGGTTGCTTCATTGACCTGTAGCACTACTTCGTTAGGGTCTTGGTTTCGGCGTGTGCTTGATTGGTTCTTGCTAGCGCTGGTAGCCGTTTGCTGAGCGTTTTGCTTAACATTGTCAGCTGTTAGTGTATCGCCGCGCTCAAGCTTGCCGCGTGAGGCACGCTGAGCGTTCGACTTACGTTTAGTGCGAGTCTGCTCGTCTGCTGCCGCTGCCTCGTTACTGTCTTTTTGCTCAGTATCATCGCGATTGCTGTCGTTACGCCCGTTGTTATTACTATTACGGTTGCTATCTTGACGATTATTGCGATTACGATCGCTAGAGCGTCTATTGCTATTGTCCTGCTGACGTTTGTCTTGGCTACTATCAGCTGACTTGTCATCAGTATTGGTTGCAGCGCTGCTATCGGCATTATTGTTGGCTGCATCATCATTGCTCGTCTCGTCACGCTGCTCTTTTCTTTGATGCGGCTTAGAAGATCTTGATTTGCGCGGCTTACGTCTTCTTCTATCCTCAGCATTGTTGTCGTCACTGTCATTATCACTGTCCGTGTTGCGACGTGCTTGCTGACGGTTAGCGTTGGTATTCGACGCTTGGTTATCGCTTTTTTGGCTGCTCTCTGGTTGAGTCGTTTGCGATGTGCTCTGGGCATTGCCAGTCAACGCACTGTTATCAACTTGTCCGAAAGAGCCTAAACTTTGCCCACCATTGTTTACGAGGGCTTCGATGGCTTCTGCGGCATCACGACTACTGACACTATTGGTTGTTTGCGCCTGCGGGGCTTGTGCAAATAGATTCGACAACCATGCCACAGCTTGCGGCTGCACAGTCGTTGCAACACTAGCAGCTTGAGTGGTTACAGGCGCGGCAACGCTCGCTTTATTGTCTTGTGGTGCACGTGCTGACACAGCGTTATTGGCGTTCGTATTCGTATTATTACGACGCTCATTGCTATGACTGACGGTGCTAGTCTGCTGTTGCTCAGTTGCGCTTGGGGCAGTAGTAGGTGCGCGGTTAGCTGCTTGGCTTGTGGCGCTATTGTCTGCTACTTGACGTGGCTGGCGGGTCGGCTGCTGCTCGGGACGCTCTTTCTCAGCAGTTTGCCAGTCAACCTCGTAGCCAAGATCACTATGTTCTTGGGCAGTATCCGTAATACGCTCGTAGCTTGAAGGCGCAAAGCCATCACGGTTAAAGTGTAGCTTAAAGTTTGGTGACTCTAAATGCGCGTGCGGCAAGATGGTGATACGCGTACCACTGTCTTGCTCAAGATAAACTAAGGCATCGCGCTTTTCATTTAATAAGAAAGCTGCGATATCAGTCGGTACTTCGGCTTGCACTTCACCTTGACGCTCTTTTAGCGCAATTTGTTCAATCTGACGCATAATCGATAGTGACAGCGAGCGCAAGTCACGAATCATACCGTTGCCATGACAGCGCGGGCAGATATAACCCGTCGACTCTTCTAATGACGGACGCAGACGCTGACGGCTCATCTCCATCAGACCAAACTTAGAGATATCCCCAAATTGCACGCGCGCGCGGTCATATTTGGTGGCATCAATCAGACGTTTTTCCACTTCTTTTTGGTGCTTATTGTCATTCATGTCAATGAAGTCAATGACAATTAAGCCGCCCATATCACGCAGACGCAATTGACGAGCAATCTCGTCTGCGGCTTCTAAGTTGGTATGATAAGCCGTCTCAGCGACATCTGAGCCTTTGGTCGACTTGGCTGAGTTGATATCGATAGAGACCAAGGCTTCAGTTTGATCGATAACGATTGAGCCGCCTGATGGCAGGCGCACTTCACGCTGATAGGCAGTTTCGATTTGTTTTTCGATATTAAAGCGCGAAAACATCGGCTCATAATCGGTATATTTACGCAGTTTTTCAGCTTGTTTTGGCATGACCGCATCGATGAAGCCTGCCGCTTCTATATAAGCGTTTTCGTTATCGATCCAAATCTCAGCAATGTCATCGCGTAGATAATCACGCACGGCACGAGTAACAACGCCCGCTTCTTGATGTACCAAGCGCGGTGATGGATATTTTTGGTTTTGCTCTTGGATGGCTTGCCAGATATTGAGCAGATGGTTTAAATCGTGTTGCAAATCTTCTTGAGTTTTACCAATACCAGCAGTACGAATAATGACGCTCATGCCTTTTGGCAAGTCAAGCCCGCCTAGCATGCGTTTCATATCTTCGCGCAATTTGCCCGAGATTTGACGCGAGATACCGCCGCCACGAGGGTTATTTGGCATCAATACCAGATAACGTCCGGCTAATGACACATAAGTCGATAGGGCAGCGCCTTTATTACCGCGCTCTTCTTTTTCGACTTGGACGATGAGCTCATCACCTTCTTTGATGAGTTTTTTGATATTTTCGTCACGTGGATTGCCGCTTAGATATTCAGCAGAAATTTCACGAATCGGCAAAAAGCCTTGACGCTGTGAGCCATATTCGACAAACACGGCTTCAAGCGACGGCTCGACACGGGTGACGTGGCCTTTATAAATGTTAGATTTTTTTTGTTCGCGGGTACGGTTTTCTAAATCGAAATCGTAAAGATGGTTGCCTTTACATAAGGCGACACGAATTTCTTCGTTTTGAGTGGCGTTAATCAGAATGCGTTTCATACTATTATCCTATGAATACACAGGACAACGACTAATATATTGAAAAACTCTGAATGAAAAAACTTTTATGGTAAGTGGCTTTTATAACAAGCCACATTAACGATTTATTCAGACTGCCAATTGGACAGTGATCAATATAATAATAACCAAAGCAAGGAAGCGGTGGTAGCAAGGGACGCTAATATTAAGATTAGCTAAAAATACCAGATGAGAGAGCAGCGTCTTGCTCAGATAAAATTGAATAAATAAAAGAGCGTATTAAGTGGCACATATAAAAAAATTGCCTATTAATTCACAATGAATTGACTGCGTTTGAGCGTAGCAAACAGAGGGTTTTAAGTAGTTACTGATACAGGGTGTAAGGCTGTAATATTATCTACTGTCACACTTTAAGGGCCTGAAAACTACCGCTAAAATATCGACACCGACTGTCAACCGTTTTTATCGGCCTAGAGGCTTGGCGATTAACACCTTGCCATCGTAAGTTTTACCAAGATGATGAACATCTAAAGTGGTGAAGGGCATGTAATATACTTTGTAAGAGTCTATCGAAGCGCTTGCCACATGGTCACAATTCATTCGCTGTTCGGTTTATTCGCTAAACCGTTAAATTCAACGAACCTCTCAATATTGGCTCAAATCAAATCAATTGTTTTATCTATTATTTTAACTTATAACATCTATGTATTTTGGTGTCTGACCTTTAAGAGTGCCACTGCGCTGCTGCTCAGCGGGGCGTACTTGGCAAACAGAATAGTAATCGGCGAATCGCTCGATTGGGTATATATCTTTTATATGACATCTATTATATCTGTTTGACCGCCAATATTCAGGCAGCTCTAAACTCTTAATATCGGACTACCGTCACTTGCTCAACTGCGCGCGCTTGCATGATTAAAAATCAAGTCGTGGTCGTGCGTTAAATGAGTAGTTGTGTACTGCTATCGCTTGGTAAATGGGCGCACTTGCTACCATGGCCAAGACGATTGTCTTTGGTATAAATACCGTTTACTGGACGCTATGCCATATGTTAATTGGCATTTCATCCTAAAAATTAGATGATGCGTGCAAAATTAGCTTGAAGTACAATGTAGGCCTCGTTACTAGCAAGTAGTAAAGATGGCGATAAGTTGTTTGAGACAATAACGATTATTGCCGCAACCTCTGCTTAATTGGCGCTCAACATGCTAAACTATAACAAATCTTTGTGTAAATACCTAACTAAAAATGACAAACTCCAAAATGACTGACGACGCAACTACCCATGAAGCTCCTGCTATCTTCAATAGCAAAACTCGCCCGCAAAGCGCCGACGATGAGATTAGTAACTTTGAAAAGGTCAATTACCTTGAAGTCACTCGCCATCAGCACGACCAGCGCTTAGATAATTTTTTATTGAACCGCCTAAAAGGTCTGCCTAAGTCGCATATTTATAAAATGATTCGCTCAGATGAGATTCGAGTCAACAATAAGCGCTGCAAAGCACACGATAGAGTACAGCGTGAGGATGTAGTGCGTATTGCGCCAGTGGTACTGGCTACCCGTGAAAAACCCATTATCAGCACTGAATTTGCCAATAGCTTATTGGCGCGAGTGGTCTATGAAGACGATGGTCTGCTAGTGCTCAATAAGCCTTCTGGTATTGCCGTACATGGTGGCAGCGGCCTTGATTTTGGCGTTATCGAAGCCATGCGTGAAGTGACGGGTAAAAAATACCTAGAGCTGATTCATCGCATCGATAAAGATACCTCAGGTCTGCTGATGATTTCTAAGAAGCGCTCAGCGCTGAAAACTTTGCAGCAGCATCTCGTCGACAAAACCATCCAAAAGCATTATCTATGCATTGCTAAGGGTCAGCCTGCCCTGAATGAGCAACGTATCGATGCACCATTGCTACGCTATACACTGGCTAGTGGTGAGCGCCGCGTGAAAGTAGATGCGCAGGATCCTCAATCTAAAGAAAGCCAGACAGATATTATCGTGCATGGCCGTTTTATGATTGCCGGTCAGCCGGTCAGCTTAATCGAAGCGAAGCCACTAACGGGTCGTACCCATCAAATCCGGGTGCATTTGGCTCATCTGGGTCACGCTATCCTAGGTGACGATAAGTACAACGTCCATGACAAATCTGGCGTGCATCGTCTGTGCTTGCATGCATGGCGCTTAGATATTCCGGGTTATAAGACTATTACCGCACCATTACCAGATGAGATGGCTGATTGGCTACCAGAGCAAACCAAGTTGCCTGAATAAACTTAACCGTTTTGCGCTCCATGCTAAAGTGTAGCCAGTATTAAGTGTTAACCCTAAACGTCATGCTCACTTATTGATTTGTATTAATAAGTCGGCGTGACGTTTTAGTATCTGTAATAAATGCACACCATTTACTAAGGCAAATTTATGAGTGAACAGTCTGAACAGTCTGAACAGTCTGATCATGGCTTAGCTGATAAGACGCTAGTTATTTTTGATTGGGACGGTACGTTGATGGATTCAATTGGTCTAATCGTTGAGTCTATGCATGTAGCTGGAGAGGCGCATGGCTTTCACACGACTGATCAAGCAGTCAAAGACATCATTGGTCTTAGCCTGATGAACGGTATTGAGATTTTGTATCCACAGGCCAGTGACACGCAAAAGCTGGCCATTCAGCAAAGCTACGCTGACTACTATATTCCAAATAGCCATCGCACACCGTTCTTTGCCCCTACGGAGGCCATGCTAAAGACTTTGCAACAGCAGGGTCGTAAGCTTGCCGTGGCTACTGGCAAAAAGCGGCGCGGACTGGATCGCGTATTGGATGCTTCGGCAAGTCATGATTATTTTGACATTACCCGCTGTGCTGATGAGTCAGGCTCAAAACCTGATCCACAAATGCTGACCGACATCTTGAATCATACGCAGCAGCCAATATCAGGCGCGGTATTCATCGGTGACAGTATCTATGATATTCAAATGGCAAATAAGCTGGGTATGACTAGCATTGCTGTCAACTATGGTACCGCATCCAGCGCCGAACTGGCTGCTCAGTTACCCACTTATCAGGTAGAGACACCGCAAGAATTAGCGAAACTGTTGTGCGGCTAGAATCAATGTGAACAAATACATGACAGCAAAAAAGGGTGTATCGCTATTAACGATACACCCTTTTTTTTATCAACTTTTATGAAGTACTACTAATACTTTGCTATTTACTTATCAGTTGGCAACTCATGGTTAGGCTGCTCATTATCTTCGAACATATCTTCTTCTGTAAGTGGCTCATCATCAAGCAGATTAAAAGAAGATTCAATGATTTTGTCATCACTAAGCTGGTACTCATACCAATTGCCCATTACCCCAGCCAATTCATCAAGCCCTTCTTTTCTTAAGGCAGAAAACAGTTGAATGGTGCATTTAAGACCTAACTTTTTTAGTCTTTTACGGGTATTGAGTAAGGCGTTTTTAGAAGCGCCATATTTCAATTTATCCGCTTTAGTCAGCAAAATATGGACAGGTAGATCACCTTCTTTGGCCCAAAATAGCATTTGCTCATCAAAGAATTTGAGCGGATGACGAATATCTGTCATCAACACCAAACCTGCTAGGCTTGAGCGCGATACCAGGTATTCTTCCAATTCGACCTGCCATTCTTTTTTCATCTCCAGCGGCACGGCAGCATAACCATAGCCTGGTAAATCAACCAGACGTCTGTGCTTGTCACCAATACTAAAAAAGTTAATCATCTGCGTACGCCCAGGCGTCTTGGACGAGCGCGCCAACTGCCGCTGGTTGGTCAATGCATTGATAGCCGAGGACTTACCCGCGTTTGAGCGTCCTGCAAAAGCAACCTCTAACCCGACATCAGGCGGACAAAGGCGAAACGTAGGTGCTGACGTCATAAACTCAGTTTGCTGAATTCGTTGGCGCGATTTGGTATTAAACACCGCATGTTCGGCGGCGACATCTGTAAACGGGGTACTCATAAATGGCTCATTAATCTGCAAAAAATTGGATACGGTAGTGAGAGTTGGGGGTTGGCTAATCGTTCAAGCGGCGCATCGAATAAATAAAACGCGAGTGGCTAAGGCTGATAGCAATGATCGTCTCAAATTAGTGACTATTCTATACTATTAACCGTCTTACTTATTGAAATGATGGCGATTAGTCTCATATAAACGACAGCATACCATTAAAGCGTAGTAGCGCTTAGCGAAAGTTCTTTACAGCACAATAAAGGCGTTACGAAAGCCAAACTCGATTCATGTATATTAAGTCGACATATATTGTTACAATGTTTAATGAAAAACGTTTAAGATCGTATTTAACTAAGCAAATATTAAATTAAACGTCTGAAAAACACATAAGGGGGTGTCCCATGTCTTCAATCACCACACTTTTTACCAAAACCTGCCGTCTGTTAGCAGGTAGCGGCGCAGCGCTCATCCTGACAACGGCAATGACAACCAGTGCCGGTGCTGCTGATATTGCTACGACCTATAATAACTCATGTGCGGCTTGTCACGATAGTGGCGCGTTGAATGCTATCAAAAAAGGCGACAGTGCTAAGTGGCAGCAGCTCATCCAACAAAAAGGCATGCCAGCTCTGATCAACTCAGTCAAAAGTGGTATGACACAGATGCCAGCTGGCGGACTCTGTGATAACTGTAGTAATGATGACTATCGCAAGCTGATTGACTATATGAGTAAATAGCAAAACGCATAAATAGCAGGTGCCTGACCAAAATTTTAGACGGATATAATAAAGCGCTAGGGGCATACCCCTCATGCGCTTTTTATTTTTCAGGCAGTTTTCTGTGGTAGCAACAATAGAAAAACCATTGGCTACTGTGACTGAGTAGGTATTAATTAGGGATTAAGTAGGCAAATACTATAAAGTCTTGCTATAATAATCCAAAATAAACCCTGATGTTAGTAAGTACTTTCAGACTGCTTGTAACAAGTCCATAAGATATATGCTGAACTCGCTAAATAGTAGCGCGACGTATATCAATGGGCTCGTCGATGCAACCACTCTAAATAATGCTTACGCCGAGCTAGTAGGATTTGTATCAATGAAAAAGTTAATCGCTGCTGCCAGTTTATGCGTTGCAAGTTTCAGCGTACAAGCTGCTATTGTTGTTCCCGAATATGACGTTAACGCCGGCAAGCAAATTGCAGAAACAGTCTGTGCAGCTTGTCATGGTGTTGACGGTGTCAGTGTTGTTCCTGCTCAGCCTAATTTAGGCGGCCAAAATGTTAAGTATCTCTATAAGCAGTTGGTCAATTTTAAAGCAGGCTACCGCAAAAACGGTATTATGCAGTCGCAAGTGGCGAATTTGTCGCAACAAGACTTGGCCAATGTGGCAGGCTATTATGCAAGCCAAGCACCTTGGGGTGTTGGCTTCGGTAATCCAGCGACTAACCAAGAAGCGACCAAGCTGTTTTTAGGTGGTGACAAATCTCGTGGCATTATTGGTTGTGCAGGTTGTCATGGTCCAGATGCGGCCGGTAATACTTGGGCGGCGTTTCCACGTTTAGGTGGACAACACTCGCAATATATTGCGACTCAGCTAAAACTGTTCCGTGCCGCTGGCCGCGAAGATGATATCGCAAGCGATGATCAAAAGCGTGCTAACGATGCAGCGAAAGAAGGCGAAAAGGGTATGATGCAGACAGTAGCTTCTAAGCTGTCAGATCGCGATATCCGTATTTTGGCCGACTATGTGAGCGCCGTTCACTAAGTGATATTGCTTAGCGTCGGCTATATTATAAATTGGCTGTATCATAGATAGTACCTTGCTATGGAACCGTCGCTTAGGTGTCAGCCATTATTTAGTTATTAAACCCCGATTTCGGGGTTTTTTTATAACTGCTAGTCCCTTATATTAGATAGTCCCTTATATTAAACAGACCTGTGTATTGTACAGAGGGTTATAAATTATCGTTATTCACTTTAGATCGTTTGGATTTAGATTATGATGATCCGCTATGCTTCTTATTTTATCGCCGCGTTGCTACCACTATTGTTGTTTCGCTGGTTTGCGCCTGCGTCCATTGGTGAGATTGACTTTTGGTTACTTTGGCTGTTGGCAATGCTATTGGTCTCACTGCCAGTGGTATATGCTGAGATTGCGCTCGCTTATCGTAGTGTCGATGCCCCGTTGGCAGGTATGCAGAAACTCACTCGTGAGGCTGATGCCAGTCCGTTATGGCGAAGCTTTGGTTGGTTGGCAGCCCTAGTTTCGATTATTATTGCCGCGTTAGTCATATCGGGCGCTAGCACGGGTATTGTATCGGCGCTTAGCGATATTCATAGTGCACCTGACATTCCAAGCTTTGCTATCGCTGCGGGATTGATGGTCATCGCCGTCTTATTAAGCTTACTCGGTGTTACGCCTTTACCGATTGGCTTAGGATTAATGCTCGTCGGCTTGCTGCTAGGGGTGGCGAATGGTTTGCCGAATATTGACTTTGCGATGACGGGTATCAGCTTAAGTGAATGGGCGCGCGCGGTTGCTTTAGCGCTAGTCAGTGTGGGGGCGGGTACAGGACTGTATTGGTTCGGTCAACATTTATCAACCAAGCAAGTCGTCACAGCGGTAGAGGTAGACAATATCAATGCGCAAAGGCCAGCACGCACTCGTGCCAATCAAGAATATCGCGCGACCAAGCTGGTATTGCCTATATGGATATTACAGTTATTGGTTGGCGTTGTAGCATTATTCATCAGTGGCATGGCACTACCGCCGATCGGACAACTGATTTATTGGCTAGGGGTGGTGTTTGTGGCGAGCTACTTGCTACATTATAGTGCACAGCAGTTGGCGCATAAGTTTGGACTGTTGGTTAGCTTGATGATAACTTTTGTGGTAGCGCTGGTACTAGTCCTCGTTATACCGACTACATGGCTAGTAGGTATACTGGTTATTATCAGTAGTATCACGGTATTGTTGTTGTCGATTTTCGCCGGCTGGCAGATGAAGATAAGCCATTTACGCAAGTCTCTAAACTTTGGCAATGAAGCGTTCTATAACCTATGGCGGGTAGCGATACGTCTCATTGTACCAGTGGCATTGCTATTGGCATTAATAGGCTGGGTGATGCAGTGGTTGAGCTAACGGCTGATGCGGTTGAATTTAACCATACTCGTAACAGTAATACTGTGGCCCAGTCTAAGCGGAGCGCGTTCATGACAGTATATCTGGCATATGCTGAAGAGGCGCAGCGTCAACATTATCTGACGTTGTCAGTCGCTGAGGGCACTACTTTGTATGAGGCACTCGCGCAAGCAGGCTGGTTGATGCAATTTCCAGCATTGGCAACGTGGTGTGAGGAAGCGGAACATGTGACAGCACCAGCGGCTAAGCGTTGGCATGTAGGTATCTACGCCCAAAAGCAGCCGCTAAACTATCAATTGCAGCCGTTTGACCGGATAGAAGTCTATCGCAGCTTAAGCGCTGATCCTATGTCTCAGCGCAAAAGTAAGTCTCGAGGTTAATCATTTAGCCGAACCGTTAAGCTTAAGCGTTATCAAGTCTGCCATTTTGAGACTAACAACCAATAAGCCTAAATTTACATCAGAATTATTGGGCAGGCAGGGTTTCGATACCTTCGATGCGACTGACCAAGCCGTTATCATCAAAATACACCACTAAATGTTGGCTAGCGTTTTTGACATTAGCGATGCCTTTACGTTTACCTTCTGTGCCCGCTTTATAATCGTAAATATAGTCCCAACGTTTAGGCTCTAGCGTATCTTTAATCGCTGGGCTGCCCAAAATATAAAGGACTTGGTTTTGGTTCATGCCCACTTGCAGTTTTTGTGCTTGCCCTTGGGTAATCGCAGTCCCTTGTGGCAAATCAATCTTATACACACTCAGTAATGAGCAGCCAGACATCACAACCGAGGCACTAAGCATACCGGTCAGGACAATCTTGCGTAATGCGCTTGCGCGGCTTAACGGACGAAAATTTAATGTCTTTATCATGGTAAGATGACTCATAAAAAATGGATTAGGTGCGGTCAAGAAGCGTTTCTGCTGGTCTTGCCGACAATCTTGGACAAATGATACGTCATTTACTTGCAATTGCCTACCACTTACGACATTATTTACCAAACACTACCTCACGTATTGGATGTTTTATATTTTAAATTCATAGACTTGCGGTGAGGTTTAACCACGCTAACCATGCTAAAAATTTACGCAAGATAAGCCAGTTTAGGGCTATTTGAATTTTTAGTATTTAATTAATAATAATCATTGGCGATTATTTACCTCATGTTCTTTAGTTTTTATTTGCTAAGACTTAACAGTCAGAAGGGATATTATGGCTTCTTTTACCAATCAAGATTTACGTAAAGCAGGATTAAAAATAACGTTACCGCGTATCAAAATTTTAGAGTTGCTTGAGCGCGCAGAGCTGCATCATATGAGTGCAGAAGAGGTCTACAAAGCACTGATTGAGCAAGGTGAAGATGTAGGGCTAGCGACCGTCTATCGCGTACTGACCCAGTTTGAACAAGCAGGGATTGTTGAGCGCCATAACTTTGAAAACAATTTATCTGTGTTTGAGATTACCCAAGCAGAGCATCATGATCATCTGGTTTGTGACGTTTGCGGCAAGATTATTGAGTTTCATAATGAAACTATTGAAGAAGAACAAATCAAAGTCGCCGCTGAGCATGGCTTTAAGCTATCGGGTCATTCATTGGTACTATATGGCATTTGTAACAATCAAGAATGTCGCGACAGCGCAAAATAATGGCTATATGACCACTTAATAGATGCTGATATTAATGCATGCAAAAAACAGCCCTCATGATTGAGGGCTGTTTTTTATTGACTGACTTATTTGCTACAGATTAGCTGACGTCTAAGGACAAGCTATCAGCACCTTCGTCTAAATTGGCGTTACTATTTTTGCTGCTGAGTTTGATTTTTAAGCGCAGATCATTGGGGGAGTCGGCGTGCAATATCGCTTCTTTATAAGTGATTTCGCCATGCTCATACAAGTCAAAGAGTGCTTGGTCAAAGGTTTGCATGCCGCTGTCACGCGAGCGCGTCATGACATCTTTGATTTCGTGCACTTCGCCTTTACGGATATAGTCGCTGATCAGTTGTGAGTTTAATAAAATCTCAATAGCTGCCCGTCGACCTTTACCGTCTGGGGTTGGAATCAATTGCTGGGCGATAATGGCTTGCAAGTTCAGCGACAAATCCATAAACAACTGATTGTGGCGACTGGTTTCAAAAAAGTGAATGATACGGTCAATTGCTTGGTTGGCATTGTTGGCGTGCAAAGTAGCAAATACCAAATGGCCTGTTTCTGCATATTGGATCGCATAACTCATGACCTCGCGGTTACGAATCTCACCAATCAAAATAACGTCTGGCGCTTGGCGCAAGGTGTTCTTTAGACCGGCCTCAAAGGAGTGAGTATCGATACCGACCTCCCGCTGAGTAATGATACAACCACGATGTTTGTGGACAAATTCAATCGGGTCTTCGATGGTAATAATATGACCATGAGAGTTTTGGTTACGGTGACCGATCATGGCAGCCAAGGTGGTCGATTTACCCGTACCAGTTGCGCCGACCAATAAGATAATACCGCGTTTTTTCATGGCCAGCTCTTTTAACGCTGGCGGCAGACGTAGCTCTTCGACGGTTGGGATCTTATTTTCGATTTTCCGTAAAATCATGCCTGCCATATCGCGCTGTATAAAGGCACTGACTCGAAAGCGTGCTTGCTGCGCTTCATCAGTAATGGCAAATTGACACTCATTGGTCTCTTCGAACTCTTGGCGTTGGCCTGCTGTCATCACACCTTTAACCAATTTCATGGTTTGTTCAGCGCTCAGAGGCGTCTTACCAACCGGTAGAATCTTGCCATTTATTTTCATGGAAGGCGCTACATCAGCGGTAATAAAAAGGTCGGAGCCGTTTTTATTGATCATCAACTGTAATAATTTATCAATATCCATATCGTACCTGCATTCGATGTAAATCGATTAAAAATTGTCTAAAATCAATTTCTAAAGATCAGTAATCATGACCATTAAAAACAAATAAGGGATACAAAAATCACTGACTATTAGGGCGTGTTCTCAATTCAACCGATAGCACTCTAAATGGGCTAAAAATGGTTAAATCTTGCCAAACATCGTCAAATAGCTAGGTAATATCTCGATATTATCTGCACTATTTCCCTTGTTTGACTGCAATTTATCTCATTTTTGTCACCATTTTTAAAATGAGGACACGCCCTAGGGATTTTCATCAAATAGGAAGTGTCAACCAATCAGCAATACTATAACTATAAAAATGCTTCAGGCTGTTTGGCATAAGGACGAGCAACGTCTTTGCTAATCGTGCCTTTGGTCACAAGGTTCTTAAGCGTTTGATCTAGGGTAATCATGCCATCGCCAGCCCCTGTCTGGATAGCCGAGTACATTTGGGCAATTTTATTCTCACGGATCAAGTTACGAATCGCTGGCGTACCCAGCATAATTTCATGCGCGGCAACCCGTCCCCCAGTTTGGCGACGCAATAGAGTCTGTGAGATTACCGCTTGTAGCGACTCTGATAGCATGGCGCGAATCATGTCTTTTTCTGCTGCAGGGAATACGTCAATCACACGGTCAATGGTCTTAGCCGCTGAGCTGGTATGCAGGGTACCAAAGACTAAGTGCCCCGTCTCAGCCGCTGTGAGCGCAAGGCGGATGGTCTCAAGGTCACGTAGCTCGCCGACGAGGATAACATCGGGATCTTCACGCAATGCTGAACGTAGCGCTGGCTCAAAACCCAAGGTATCACGGTGTACTTCGCGTTGGTTAATCAGACTTTTTTTAGATTCATGCACAAATTCAATCGGGTCTTCGATGGTCAAAATATGCTCTTTACGGCTCTCATTGATATAATCAATCATAGCCGCTAGGGTCGTTGACTTGCCTGAGCCTGTCGGACCTGTTACTAGCACGACGCCACGCTTGAAGTCGGAGACGCGTTTAAACACTTCACCCATACCCAAGTCTTCCATGGTCAGAACTTTGGAAGGAATGGTACGAAAGACAGCACCGGCACCGCGATTTTGGTTAAAAGCGTTAACCCGAAAACGTGCTAAGTTAGGAATTTCAAAAGAAAAATCCGTCTCATAAAACTCTTCAAAGTCAGCGCGCTGCTTATCATTCATGATGTCATAAATAAGTTGATGCACCACTTGATGTGTCATCGTTGGCATATTGATGCGCGTCATCTCACCGTCGACCCGAATCATCGCTGGCATGCCGGCTGAAATATGTAAATCCGACGCTTTATGTTTGACCGTAAAACGCAGCAGATCTTCGATGCTTAGATTGTTTTTTTCAGCCATAATCAGGCATTCCTATCAATGAATAAAGGTAAGGCAAAAAGAGCTTAGCAGCAGGTTCTAAACAATAACCTTTTCACTCATCCTATGCTAGCTCAGTTATTTGGCGATGGAGTAGGTCATGGTTGTTACTGTTACTACTATCTTTAGTAGCATATGTTAAACCATGTAACAATATCATAACAAGACTCTTGGCATTTAACCATCTACTAGGCTAAGAAAATGTAAAATTAGGCAGTCATTTATTTATTTATTGTTTAAATTTTGCTCATGGCAAAATTTTTATAAAAGTCTTAATAACAGCCAAAACAAATAATTGAGTAATTTATCCTTGTGAGCCATATATGAAAGATGCTGAAAATAATATTGATAAGGTAAGCCTCGTTGACAATTGGCAACAGGTAAAAGAGCAGGTCGCGCAGGCAGAGCAACAAGCCAAAGACAGTGCAGTAGATGAGGTCATTTTACTTGCGGTTTCTAAAACCAAACCTGCTGACATGATTGCGGCGTTAGCCAAGCAAGGTCAGTATCACTTTGGGGAAAATTATCTACAAGAAGCTATCGAAAAAATCAGTACTTTAAAATCTCAGACGGTTGGTGACGCTATCGTTTGGCATTATATTGGCAGTATCCAGCGTAATAAGACGCGCGATATCGCTGAGCATTTTGACTGGGTACAAACGGTTGAGCGTGACATTATTGCGAAGCGTCTAAACGACCAACGTCCAAGTGAGTTGTCGCCACTAAACGTTTTGATTCAAGTCAATATTGATAATGAAGACAGCAAGTCAGGGTGTTTACCAGCCCAGTTACCAGCATTGATCAACATAATGAAAGGCTATGAGCGTTTGCAGTTGCGTGGTCTGATGATTATTCCCGCAAAAGCCAATACCGATGCTTTTGCTCGCACCAAGCAATTATTTGAAGACATTAAGCGCGATCATCCAGAATTAACTGGTTGGGATACGCTTAGCATGGGTATGAGTGATGATATGGCAGAGGCGATTGCCAATGGCTCGACCATGGTGCGCGTCGGTACCGCCATATTTGGTGCTCGAGATTAGGGCGTGTACTCAATTCAACAGACCTTAACTACGCTAAACAACCACTTCAAGTTTGGTCACCAGCAGCTGATTGATTTTCAGCTTATCCGTGTCCAGAATCTCAAAACGATAATTGGCATATTCGATGCTATCGGTTTTCTTAGGGATTTTGCGGAGCATATACATCATAAAACCGCTGATCGTTTCATAGTTTTGGCTGTTGGGTAAATTGACGATACCCAATGAGCGAATGACATCCTCGATTGGCGTCATACCGTCGATTAACCAGGAGTTATCGGTACGTTGGACGATAGGCTGCTCCTCTAGCGTGACCAGCTCGCCCATGACAATACTCATCACGTCTTTGAGGGTAATGACGCCTACCGCCAGCGCATATTCATTGACGATCACCGCAAAGTCAGCGCCCGTCGATTTAAACATCTCAAGCACTTCAAATAAAGATAAGGTATCAGGAATAAAAAGCGCCGGTTTTAATAATGCCTTATCGGTTAAGCTTACCTCTTGCTGATTCAACACTAAAGCTAAAAAACTGCGTGACTCCACATAGCCCATAATATGTTCTAAATCATCGTCAAGACAAACCAAAAATTTATTATGCGGCTGCTTAATCATCACCTCGACAATTTTTTCGGTACTGACTTTGCTGTCAAAATATACAATATTCTCGCGTGGATTCATCACTGAGGTGACGGTACGCTCTTGCATCTCAAAGATATTTTCAATCAGGTGGTGCTCTTGGTGTTTGATGACACCCGCTTCCGCACCGGCATCCATCACCGCGACAATATCCTCGGATGTCATCTCATCTTTACGTACCGTAGAGATGCCTAGCAGCTTAAAGAGAAAATTCGCCGCACCATCAAACACCCAGATGATAGGTTTTAAGATAAAAATCAAAAATATCATTGGTCGTACGACTTTGATGGCGATAGGTTCAGAGTTGGACATGGCGAGACGTTTTGGCATGAGGTCGGCAAACAGGACAAAAACGCTGGTGACAATGATAAATGACACCACAGAGGCGAGCGCTTCATGACCGAACAAGCGCACTAAATAGGGGCTGATGGCTGACTCGCCGATGACACCGGCCAAAATGGCCACCGCATTGAGCGCGATTTGTACCACGGTAATAAAACTGCCAGGGTGTTCTTGCATATTGAGGACATCAAGCGCGCGTACTTCGCCTTCTTTGGCCATCACTTGTAGTTTGATTTTTCGGGCGGAGGCTAGGGCCAGCTCGGAGCTAGAGACAAGGGCGCTGAGGGCAATTAGCAAAAAGATAAACACACTAGCAGTTAGCAAGCTCATGACATACTCGGATAGAAATAGGTAGGGGTAGATAAATTAAAAGTAATGGATTGAATCGTCGGAATAACAAGAAAATTTTGTGGTCAGAAACTAAAAAAAGCTGGGCAAGCACCCAGCTAATAATAAGCAATCGATTTATAAGTAAGGTCTGTCGTCATCTGACTTTCTATGTAGCAGCCAGATGACGATTACACTCTAGCCTTTTATTGACCATTTATTCACTAATGGATAACGGCGCTCACGACCAAAGGCTTTATGGCTGATTTTGGTGCCAATCGGTGCTTGGCAGCGCTTATATTCGCTATTATCGACCATTTGGATGACTTTGGCGACCAAGTCTGCATCAAAGCCTTTATCCACGATATCTTGATAGCCCATGTCTTCATCGATATAAGACATTAGGATGCCGTCTAATACGTCATAGTCAGGCAAGCTGTCTTGATCTTTTTGGTCAGGACGTAGCTCGGCTGATGGCGGACGGGTAATCACGCGCTCAGGAATAACGGGGGTGTCCTCTAAACGGTTACGATAGCTGGCTAATTTATAAACCTGCGATTTATAGACGTCTTTTAGGACATCAAAGCCGCCTGCCATATCGCCATACAGTGTCGAGTAACCAACCGCCAGCTCTGATTTGTTGCCGGTGGTGATGACCAAATGCCCAAACTTATTAGACAGTGCCATCAATACAACGCCGCGCGCACGTGCTTGGATGTTTTCTTCGGTGGTGTCCGCAGGTGATTTATTAAAGAGTGGGGCAAGGGTATGACGAATGCCTTCGACGGCATCAAAAATTGGACAAACGGTATAAGAAACGTTGAGTCGACGGGCTTGTGCTTGTGCATCTTCGAGGCTGATTTGTGAGGTATATTCGTACGGCATCATAACCGCATAAACCTTATCCGCACCCAACGCATCGACGGCGATACAGAGGGTCAAGGCCGAATCAATACCACCTGATAGCCCAACGAGAATGCCAGAGAATCCTGAAAGATTGACATAATCACGCAAACCAACCACCAGCGCTTGATACATCTCTGATTCGCGGCTAAGGGTTAAAGGCGCTTTAGACTGGGTGTTAAACTTGCTGGTTTTGACATCTAACGTCGCCAGTAGCAACTGATTCATAAAACGCGGCGCTTCGTGGGCAACGCTACCATCAGCTTGCACGGCCATAGAGCCACCGTCAAAGACTAAATCATCTTGACCGCCAACCGCATTGACATAGATAATCGGCAGGCCATTTTCACGGCTGCGCTTGGTCAGCATGGTTTTACGATTGTCTTGTTTTTCAATTTCAAAAGGTGACGCATTTAAGCTGATGACCAGATCCGCGCCTTGCTTTTTGAGATCAGCAATAGGGCCTTTTTCCCACAAGTCTTCACAGATGAGCAGGCCAATGGTAATGCCTTTATAATCAAACAGAACTTGATTACGACCTTTGTCAAAGTAACGGCGTTCATCAAACACGCCATAGTTTGGCAATATTTGCTTATGATAAAAGCCTTTTTGATGACCGTTATGCAGGATGGCGGCTGAGTTGAAGGTACCATGGTGATCAACGTGTGGATAGCCGACGATCATGACGATGTCATCGATATCACTTAGAGTAGACAAGGCGCTTTTGATGCGACCTGACAAGCTAGGGCGTAGCAATAAATCTTGGGGTGGATAGCCTAATAGTGCGAGTTCTGGAAAGACAATCACATCAGCGCCTTGCTCACGCGCTTCTAATGCCAGCGTGCGCATTTTTGCTGCATTGGCAGTGATATCACCGACCAAAAAGTGTGATTGGGCTAAAGCAAAAGTAACGCTATCTTGGGTTTTAGTGCTCTTACTCGCCTCATTTGAGACAGTAAGGTTAGGGTTATCATTGTCTTTTGACATTGTTATTGTTCCTATGAATATAGTATTTAAAATTTGGTGAGGCAGTGTTGCTTTAAAATAAAATCAATCCGAAATTCACTCAAAACATCGCGCGTCAATCATAGTTTCTTTTACATTTTTTTTGACCCTGAGTCCTGATATCGAACTCGCATGATGCGTGCAACGCTTGTATAAGCATCAATGTAATGCTTATGTAGTAGACCCAATTTATGCCGCACTACTCTAACGATTAGATATTAATGTCGTTTAGAGAGGAAGGATAAAGAAGGGTTGTGAAAAGTGATGCGCTTTAATAATGACAAAAATAAATAAGGTCAAATTAATGTAGCGGCATTTAAAAGTTCAAAATAATTATTCTAGTATAACATCAATTGTTGTTACTAATAGAACGCGCCAGTGATTTACCTTGCTAGATAATGACTGACAAAGTGACGGCGTAGGGTACTTAGTGGTCATTGTTTTTCGGTATTCATTCTGCGTACGATGATTTGGTTATTCAGGTAAGGCTTTAGTGAATCTCGTCTAAGAAAGTTGTAAGTAAAGATTACAACATAGCGTTATTTATTTGAGCCATTTTGTTGCATAATAATCGTCGGTCAGCCATCTGTTTTCTATGACATTACTGGCGTTAACTGTGTTACGGTTGTCTCGGCACAGAGCGTAATGGCCGCCAATAATTGAGCTGTAGATTTATAGCCAACCACCTTCGCTAATGGATACGATTTATGGATGTTGTCCATAAATTGCTGTTCACCCATTTATAAACTTCTCAGCAATACCGTATGAGGTTTGCTGTCCGCTTTTGGTTTATACACTATGATAGAAAACTGGACAAAAGAATTTATTATTCAGCGCTTATTGGCCATTACTTTGTTGGTCGTGTTGTTTATATTATGTTTTCAAGTGGTACAGTTTTTTATTGTACCGGCATTGTGGGCAGCGATTTTAGCGTATGTTACCTTTCCTATTTATAACTTTTTTCACCAACGAGTAAAGTTCAGTTCAAATTTTAGTGCCGCTATCATGACTGTGAGTATTACTCTCATCATCGGTGTGCCGCTGGTGGTTGGTATTTTTATCTTGCAGCAGGAAGCTTTGAGTCTTATCAGCAATTTAATCTATCGTATTAAAGTAGGGTATTTGGATGTGCCTGACTCTGTTAAGGATTTGCCGATTATCGGGCAACAAGTCAAAGATGTGCTGTGGCGCATTAATAAAAATCCTGAGGGGACGCTAGAAGCCTTTCGTATCTGGGTACAGTCTCATTTATATTACGGCAAAGTCGCCTTTGATGTGGTGTTCAGCAGTCTTGCCAAGCTTGGCATGGCGTTAATGACTCTGTTTTTCTTTTATCGTGATGGCACAAGCTTGGTGCGTCAAATCCGCCAAGCCTTACGCAATATCATTGGCAATCGTATCGATGGTTATATTGACTCTGTGGGTACGACCACCCGCGCTGTGGTATATGGTATTGGTCTGACCGCATTGGCGCAGGCAATCTTGGCGGGTATTGGTTATTATTTCTCTGGCGCACCAAGTCCGATTTTACTGACGATTGTCACTTTTATCATTGCCTTAATCCCATTTGGTACGCCATTTGTGTGGGGTGGGGTGTCGATTTGGTTATTAAGTCAAGGTCATACGGTAGAAGGTATTGGTTTGGCTTTATGGGGCATATTGGTCATCAGTTGGGTGGACAATCTTATCCGTCCTATCGTCATTAGTGGTGCCACCAAGATTCCTTTTATCATTATTTTTATCGGGGTGTTAGGCGGTTTAACAGCCTTTGGTTTCGTTGGTTTGTTCATCGGTCCTGTCGTATTAGCTATCGGCCTTGCGGTATGGCGTGAATGGATTTCAAATCATAAAAATGAGCTATTTGCGCCACAAGAAGAGGTGTTGATCGATAAAAATACACCATTAGCGGTTGATGAGCAAAATGAAAATAGCGGATATAGGTGATACCAAATAAAATAGAGACGGCGCATTTTAGCGCGAGACTGAAATAATTTTTTCTTGCGCGTTGTGCCTACGCCGACAGCGGTAGTAAAAAATATTTAGCGAAATAATGTCATAGATAACAAGTCACTGATAAATTATGTACTGATTGATAGAAATTTTTAATAAGGTTTAATGCGATGATAGATACGATAAACAGCATAACTATTGTGGCTGACAGTAATATCGCTAGCCTTGATGAGTTTTTTAATGCCACTGCGCTTGGACAGGCGACTGAGCAAATAGTAAATATTGTCAAAGTTGCGGGGCGCGATATCGATGCGGCATTGCTTGCTGAATTACAGCCCACTGTATTGTTGATACGCTCGGTGACGCCAGTGAACGAGCAGTTATTGGCTGATAATGAAAGCGTAGAATTTGTAGGCTCGGCAACGATCGGCACCGATCATGTTGATCAAGATTATCTAGCGACGCGCAACATCACTTTTGCCAATGCTGCGGGTTGTAGCAAGCATTCGGTCGCCCAATACGTGCTGACGGCTATTTTGACACTGCGTCCGCAGTATTGGCAGCCATCAACGATGCTATCAACGACGTCACCAACGAGGCCATTAACCTTAGGTCTTATTGGCCTTGGCAATATTGGTAGCACGCTCGCTCAGTATGCCAATGATTTGGGCTGGCAAGTATTGGGCTATGATCCATTATTGCCCCCTTCAGAGACGAATAACGCCAGCTTTGCGCAAGTACTTAGCCAAAGCGACGTTGTCAGTTTACATGTGCCACTGACTGATAAGAGAGACTATACTCACCCGAGTGGTAGCGATTACCCAACGCGGCATCTAATCAACGCAGATGCCCTGAGTATGATGCCTGCGCATACTATGCTCATTAATAGCGCGCGCGGACCCGTCATTCATGCGCGTGATTTAGCAGCAGATATTGAGCGTACGGGACGCCAAGCAGTGCTTGATGTGTTTGAGCATGAGCCAGAGATTGCCGAGAGTTTGTTAAGCAAGTTGGCTATCGCAACGCCACATATCGCTGGTTATACTGTAGAGGGGAAGCTGCGCGGTACCCAAATTATCTATGATGCGCTATGTGAAAAACTGGCGGTCACACCTGCACAGTCTATGCAAAAGCTGCTGCCACTGAATATGTTTTTGTGGTCTGAATTAAAAGCGCATCCAGATAAGTTGATTAAGTTTTATGACATTATGCAAGATGATGCTTCCTTGCGACGTCAGGTCATTGATGGACAAGTTAATGGCGCTGATTTTGATCAACTGCGCCGTGATTATCATTTGCGCCGTGAATGGCAGTTCTAAAGTCAAAAACCTACTTATCACCCTATTTTTATTATTCATCAGTCACAGTAAATACTAATGAGCCAATCAACCCGTTCTTCTGTTAAGCTAAATACTAAGCCCAGTTACGCGCCCACCATAACCCTAGCGATGGCGCGGCAGCGTGCGCAGTTTATGTGCGATATTCGTCAGTTTTTTAATAAGCGGCAGGTGCTTGAGGTGCAGACTCCGCTGTTGTCGCAAGCTGGCAATACGGATACCTTTTTGCAGTCCGTCGCTGCGCAAGTTACCTATCAAGATCGACCACGCACTTATTACCTGCATACGTCACCTGAATTTGCCATGAAGCGATTATTGGCCAGCTGGCAAGTGCCTATTTATCAAATTTGCCCGGTATTTCGAGATAATGAAATAGGCGTACGCCATAATATTGAATTCACCATGTTGGAATGGTATCAGCCAAACTATAGCTTAGCCGATATGGCGACTGAGCTTGGCGAACTACTAGAAGCCCTATATGGCTACTCGATTGTGATGAATCATTACCGCTACGTTGATGCGTTTATGGACTTCGTTGGCATACATCCACTGACGGCCAGTTTGGCGACATTACAAGCAGTGGCAGAAGATAAAGGTTTAACCGGTTTTGATTTTAATAATGTAGAAAGCGGTGCAACCAATAGCGAAGAAGAAAGCCGGCAAAGCTGGTTAGATCTATTATTTAGCCATGTAGTCGAGCCAAATTTGGGTCACGATTTGCCGACTTTGATTATAGAGTATCCACCAGCAACGGCAGCATTAGCAAAAACGGCTTTAGATAAAGACGGTAATAAGGTTGCGAAGCGCTTTGAGCTATATATCAATGGTATTGAGATTGCCAACGCCTATGACGAGCTGGCAGATGGGCAGGCGTTAAGAATGCGTTTTGAGCAAGACAATCAATTGCG
The DNA here is from genome assembly GCF_002836005.1 of Psychrobacter sp. Sarcosine-3u-12. Taxonomy (NCBI): domain Bacteria; kingdom Pseudomonadati; phylum Pseudomonadota; class Gammaproteobacteria; order Moraxellales; family Moraxellaceae; genus Psychrobacter; species Psychrobacter sp. Sarcosine-3u-12. The sequence continues at coordinate 10,145 of NZ_PJBY01000068.1, read as the reverse complement.
CCAGCGCCATAATTTGCCAGTCATGCCAATCGATGAGCATCTATTGGCGGCATCTAATGACTTGATACCTTGTAGTGGCATTGCTGTGGGGTTGGATAGATTGCTTATGGTCATCACAGGAGCCGACAGAGTAGAGGACGTCATTCCGTTTCCAAGTGGTCTGGCCTGATAATTTATTAGATGGTCCATCATAAAAAAAGCGAGTAGACCGGAAGGCTTACTCGCTTTTTTCTTTAATTATAAATAGGGTAGCGCTGAGCTTGATTATAATGTTGCGATAGCTTTATCGATGGCTGTCTCACCATTTTGCATGCTAAAGACTTTCTTACTTGCGCTATCAGCATTCAAAACCGCTGCTAAAGTCGATGCCACATCCGCAATCGCATTCTCGCCAGCATCAGTACCATTGATCGTAATTTTGCCAGTTCCGGCGCGTTCTTTTAGGGCAGCAGCTTGGACGATGGTGTAATCAAGAGTACTGTCGTTGACTAACCATTGGTCAGCGTAATGTTTGGCGATGTAATATTCTTTTAGATTTTCAATCGCAGGGCTTGTCCATTTGCTGGTGTCTAATGAGAACACTGTGCTAAGCATGATATAGCGATTGATACCTTTATCTTGCGCCGCTTGCATTGTTTTCACCGCACCGTGTAAATCTACTTCTAACAAGTTCTTGTTCCCAGAACCTGCTACAAAGTATATCGCCTCAACGTCATCATCAATCTGATTTTGAATATCGTCTTTATTTGCTAATAAGTCTAAATCCAATTGCGAATAATTATCTGCATCGAACAATTTCTTTTTATCACGCGTGGTACCGATCACTTGATGATCATCTGCTAATAACTGCTTAACTAAATCAGTTCCCACTCGTCCACTGGCGCCAATTACTAAAATTTTCATAGTCATTCCTATTCTTATATACGTTACTGTTGTTGTAAAAACTGTTTGTCTTAAAAGTTGACTACAGCGTAACAACAATGATGGGCACACTTCGTTATGAAGCGTGCCGATTGCATAGTGTTTGGTTATGAATGTATACGGTTTGCAAAGAGCACAGGCTAGGAGGGGGTTAAGATAGATAGCAAAGATTATGGCTATAAAAATCAGCGAACCAAACGATTAAGACCGTCGGCAAAGGCTTTTTTGTCACGGTCACCATAAGGTTTTTGTCCGCTCATTTCTTGCAGCTCTAACACGCCAGTACCGCGCATGGTATCCATAAAGTCGCGCATATTGAGCTTTTGCTTAATATTATTTTTGTCGTAGACCATGCCGCGTGTGGTCAGTACCAAGCCGCCTTTGTCCAAAATATCGTTGGCCAAAGGGATGTCACTGGTGATTGCTAAATCACCTGGCTGTATCTGTTCTACGATATAATCGTCGGCTTTATCAAATCCTGATGGCACCACGGTCATGACGAGCAGCGGTGACTTACGCAATTTAATTGGCTGATTGGCGACGAAAATAGCCATTGTTTGCGTCCGCTCAGCCGTTTTGATAATCAAGTCTTTGGCAATCAATGGCACCGAATCAGCATCCACCCAAATTTGCATTATTTCTTAACCTTCGCTGTTTTTGTCTTAACGTCTATCGCATTATCTGTTTGATCGTCATCAGTATCTACTTGAGGGTTTTCTATAGCTTTAACAGTGTCATTGCCAATAGTTGATTGGTCATTGGTCGCTTTTGGCTGATTATTCACAGTAGCAGACTTTTTGTCGAGGCCGACTTTATTGGGCAATACCGCGACGAGCTTGGCTAAGGCAGGCTCCAAATCAGCGACATCATTGGGCATCAATGTGATGTGTGCAATTTTTCGATCTTCGCGCTCAGCCTTATGATAACTATGATAATGCGCGCCATCGATAGCCAGCACTGCGCTGATATCGGGGTACTGTCCTAAAACGTTGAGCATAATCGCTGGATGAACATTGTCGGTATCACCCAATGGCAAATTAACCACGGCACGGATATGGTTTTCAAACTGACTGGTGACAGCGCCTTCAATACTCCAGTGTCCAGAATTGTGCACACGCGGCGCAATTTCATTGGCGAGTACAGCATCATTGCCACGCACGTCCTTGGTGACGAACAGCTCAAGTGCCATCACGCCCACATAACCCAAATGATTCATGACCGTGGTAATGGCATCGGTCGCTTGCTTGAGTAGATGGCTAGTACCAACGGCGGGCGCTTGAGTTTTGGCCAAAATACCGTGATGGTGATGGTTTTCGACCAAATCATAACAGCGCATCTGGCCGTTCTGTCCCCGTGCCGCGATAATAGAAACCTCACGGCTAAAGTGAATAAAACCTTCCGCAATGAGTGGCGCTGGCGTTGGCGTCAACTCACCTTGGCCACTGACGGCGTCTTTGAGGTCTTGCCACGCTACTTTAATATCACTGTCTTGCTTGATGACAAATTGACCTTTACCATCATAACCACCGCGGCTGGTTTTGAGGACAATTGGCAGTCCTAGCTCGCTGCAAGCTTGCTGCAATTCAGCTTCAGAGTTAACTTCTTTAAAGGGTACGGTAGCGATCTCAAGCGCATTAAACATCTGCTTTTCTTTTAAGCGGTCTTGCGCGATATCAAGGGCAATCGGTGGCGGAAACATGCCTTGTTTGCTACCAGATTTTGATAAATTGGCCAGTTGTTCAACGGTCGCCGTCGGCGTGTTTTCAAACTCTAAGGTAAATACATCGGCGGCGGCAATAAAGGCTTCTAGTTGCTCACTATGAAAGACGCGCCCGTAAAGACTGGCAGGACAGTCAGCATTGTCTTCTAAAAAAACACACTGATAACCTAATGGCATGGCCGCTTCGGCAAGCATCATGCCAAGCTGACCACCGCCTAAAATACCGATAGTACGAATGTTTTGGGTCACAGGATAAGCGTTCGCTGTAGTCATGGCAGGCTCTTTGAATTGGAAATGGATAAAGGTTATTCGGTTTATTAAGTCTAAACTCTAATCTATTAAAATAGGAAAAGGTGCACTGTATGCACCTTGTATTTAGTAGAGCTCATCTAAGCATAAATATCAAGTTTACAACATTGATCGTTGGATTTGACGGTTAGATTTTATAGTCTAAATGATTGGTCTTGATATTTTCTAACCATTATCGCCAATCTAGTTGTTGATAATGCCCGGTGTGGGGCTGGCAAGAATGGTGTCAGTTTGTGTTTGGCGTAGCGTATCTAGCTTGCTAGCGATTACGTCGTCATGCAAGGCCAAGACCTGAATCGCCAGTAATGCTGCATTATAAGCACCTGCCGCCCCAATCGCTAAAGTACCGACAGCAACGCCTTTTGGCATCTGTACGATAGACAATAGGCTATCCCAACCGCTGAGCATCGAGGATTTTACAGGGACACCAAAGACCGGTAGCGGCGTTTGACTGGCACACATACCCGGCAGATGTGCTGCACCGCCAGCCCCAGCGATAATGACTTGTAAGCCATTGCTCTTGGCGTTTTTGGCATAGTCAAATAATCTGTCAGGTGTACGGTGTGCTGATACGACTTCACAAGCAAAAGCGATATCAAAGTCGGCGAGCAATTGCGCAGCGGCGCTCATGGTCGCCCAATCAGACTGCGAGCCCATGATGATGCCAACTTTTGGTTGACCAGCAGGAGAGGTGATTGGACTGTTTTGCTCAACAGAGTTAACACTAGCTGATAGAGTGCTCATGCTTTGATATCCTCAAAACGACCATCATACAAAAATTTTGCCGCCTTCGTAAAGCCAAGTTTACTGATTAATGCGAAAGCGAGTTGAATAGCGCTTTTATTATGACGATATCACTGGGTCTTTGTCGTGGCGATATTGCACAAAATTACCGGCTTTGAGTGGCAAAGGCTGCTCGGTATCGAGCTGATAGCATGTTAGATAACCGCTATCGACCGCTGCCGAATAATCAGTACAGACTACTTGCGGGCTCAATGGTTCAGGCGTCCCAGTTAGCCAATAATGACCGACAAATACGGGTTTATCGGTTTTAAGCGCAAAGTCGATATTTTCTGCCAATATATCCGCTGGAATTTGTGCCAATGCTGATGAAGGGGCACGCGCAACCTCATATAGCGTACGTTCGTTGAGGCCTTCAAGCCACCAACGTACCCGTACTCGTGTGCGCTCAGTTCCTTCTTTATCAACCATTACCATGCCCGCAGGTAGTGGTGTTTCCACACCTTTTAATACCCTCTCCAACGCTTCAAAAGGTTCGCTATGCTCTTGGGCAGTGGCGACAAGTCCTTCAGGCGTTAAGCAATTATTAGCAGTCAATAACGGCGTCAGTACCGCCATACTGTCTACATCCCAACAAGCATGCACAAAGCAAGCATAGTCGGTCTCAAGCCATAAGGGTATCTCATACAAGCGTTGTAGCCAATAGTGATGACGCTCTGAGCCAAACGGTACTTCTGCCAAAAAGGCCTCGTGTTGGCGCATATGTATCTCATTGTGTGAGCGTAGGTATTCCTGAGGATTATTAGGATCAAGCGTCGCGAAAGCCAAAGCATTGTATTCGTGATTGCCCATGACTGCATCGGCCACATCAGCATCTAGCATGGCAAACACGATTTCTAACGTGGCCATTTGCTGCGACCCACGGTCGATCAAATCACCGATAAACAACGCCCGATGACCTGCTGGCGGCACGAAACATTGTCCGTTATGGCGATAGCCTAGCTGGGTGAGTAGACCGACTAGCTTGTCTGCATAACCATGAATGTCACCGATAATATCTATAATCATAATTCGTTATCTAATCTTAAAATGTAAACGTATTTAACCGCTTAAGTAGAGCGATAAAGTTCATAAGGGTTTAATTATTTTCAAAAAAAATTTTTAAAAAATTGCTCTAAAAGCTAGCCTTTACTAAAAGCCTGGCGATAATAGTGCATTTAAAAAGTGTGGTAGCACTTGTGGCTCTAAAATAATAGTGGCGATTATCCCAAACGCGCCGCCCCACATATGTGCCAGATGATTGATGTTTGAGCCACCGCGTTTGTCCGCATAGATGCTATAAGCCACATAAGCGACCGCAAATAATATCGCTGGGATAGGAATGACCGCGAATAAATAGATTTTTTCCCATGGTGCCAGCAAAATAAAAGCAAACAATACGGCTGATACACCACCTGAGGCGCCAAGGCTGAGATAGCTGGCGTTATTTTTATTCTTAAGATAACTTGGAATCATCGCAACAATGATAGCCAATACGTAAAACACTACGAAACCATAACCGAACAAAAACGATTGATATAACCCTTCGATAGCACGACCGAAAAAATACAAAGTAAACATATTAAACAACAGATGCATACTATCAGCATGGATAAAACCATGCGTCACGAAACGATCCCATTGCCCATTATTTACCGCAGGCGGATAAAAAATAAGCCGATTAAATAGCGCTTTGTTTTGCCAAGCAAGCAAGCTGACAGTAACAGTAATAATAATGATAAGGGTCGTGTGGTTAAACAAAGGGTAATCCTTAGGCCGAGCCTAGTGTGTGATTGTGTAATATGGCAAGGTCAAAAGCCTAAATACTATGTATATATACTACGCCTAAATACTATGTGTAAATAATATTATGCCCAAATTGCTACTCGATAAGAGGGTCAATAATAATAAGTAGTGACATGACAATTCCCATGCCAACTCCTAATCATTACGTCAACAGCAACAAGAATAAAGCAAAAACCCATTATGCAGAGAATTGTGCTTTAATAATCATTTATTATTAGGGTGCGTATTCATTTTAAAAATGGTGATAAAAATAAGATAAATTGCCGTCAGACAAGAAAAATAGCGTAGATAATATCGGGATATTTACCAGCTATTTGACGATGTTTGGCAAGATTTAGCCATTTTTAGCCCATTTAGATGACTATAGAGTGAATTGAAGATATACCCTAACAATATAGCAGTGTATAAAGATGAGTAAGTAATGCTTCGTATACTGACAGTAACGGTAGCGCTAAATACGTTGATAGCAGCAGTCTATAGTGCTGCTGATATAAGTGTAAGTACAAATTATAAGCTGGGTCATACAAGCGATGTACCATAAGAACTGTCACGGATATAGCTGTTTTATAGAGTGTCATTTATAAGGCATAAGTTTGTAGAAAAAACATCAAATAAAGTGATAAGGAATGATTTATTGCTTTTATAAATATAAACTATAGTCGGTTGAAAGGAATTTAGATACAAGGAAAGCGAGTGACAGGACTGCAAATAGTAGACTGAACGAGCCTGACACTGTATCTGATTTCACTAGGATTAACTATATTAAGCCGATAGAGGCCGTCAGTCATGAGTATCATTGAACAACTAGAACAAAGCGTCACGCCCGCTGTGCTAGGCAATAATAGCAGCGTTGCCCATGTCAGTCTCCTTGAGCAGTTTTATGCGATTTTGGCTGCACGCTTGGCTTTGCCAGAGGTATATTCGCAGTTGTTGCGATCTGATCAAGTGATCGTTGCTGATAGCGTGACAGAAAGCCCTTTATTTGAGCAGCTCTGGCTCGCCCCAAATATGCGGCAGACACTCATACAAGAACTTGCCGCCACTCATCATATCGATGAGCTTGCGACCACCCAATTGCTTATAAATGCTGCGCCACTGGCTTACCGTGAACTAAAGGCACTGGCGAGTGGACAGTTTTTGCCTGCATTTTTGCAAAAAGAGCAGCCCACCTTGCGCCAGTATTTACCCATATGGTCAGCACCAGTTATCAGCGCTGCTCAAGATATTCAGCCATCCAGCAATACGCCAAATGTCATGGCATCTGCTAATACAGCAGCAATGCCAGCACCGCCAATAGAAACGGCTACAGAGAATAGCAATAGCTCTCCAAATGCTAGTGTGCATTTAGATAAGCATAGCAATAAAGATATAAATAATGCTTCTGATGCTATCCATGCCAGCCCTGCTGCCCATCATTTAGCAGAAAATGGCAGCATGAAACGGGAAAAAGTTCGCACCCGTAATCAACGCAACGATCTATTGGTACGGGTATTTTTATTAATAGCCGCCATTGCTGCGTTGGGCTTTGCCGCATGGGCGCTATTGATCAAGCCCAACATGACAGCGCCAGTAGAACCTGTAGCGCCTGCGCCTGTCGTTGCCCCGCCCCCTACTAAGCCAGCACCACAGGTTTTGACGCCAGTTGAGCTAATCGTCGGGGTAGACGATAGTGGCAGTCTCTATACTTGTAGCGCAACGGTTGGCGATGAGGCGCTACAAAGCACGTTGCAACAAGCGCTTAATACAAGTTTTGGTGAGCAGGCCGGTATCTGTGAGCTGACGATACAAGCGGGCGTGGCTAAGAGTATGGCTAATATGCCAACAGAGGTATTGCCGAATATCTTGACCATGCTGAGATCAACGCCATTTGCTCGGCTACATCTGCAAAATGAGCGGGTGAGCTTGGAAGCACCAGACAGTATGCTATTACGGCGTTTGGTCACTGATATGCGTACGTTAGCGCCAGCGCTGATGATTGATAGCGCGGCACCACTGCCATTACCTAACAATGGCAGTGGCGTAGAGGATATGGCGGCTATGAATGGTCAGAACCCTCAGTTTGACTCCAGTGGCAGCGCTACAAACAATGTTAATAGCGACGCCTATAACAACAATGCAAGCAATAATGGTGCTGGAGAGTATCAAGCAAGCGATGACGATACGGACGATAGTATGATGCCTGCGCCAGCACGCAACAATCCGGTGCGCAGTAATAATGGCAGTCTCACTAATGTACCTAGTAATTTAAATAGTAACTCAAATAGCAATTCCTCTACAAACAATAGGCCGTCAGGCCCCATCTCTTTGTCTGAAGTAGAGGATATGGCGAGTAATGTTATCGTCGCTGAACCTGCACAAGTAAGAAATAAGTAGGTCAGTCGCTGAGCTTTAGTATGAGTCATACCGTAATCACAACTTTTTTTTTAAATAAATAATATGGAAGATAAAATCAAATCGTTTTATTGCTATTGAAAATGACTGTTTAATAAATAATACACATACGACCTTATTTACTATTGTTGTGTTAGCGATTTGTACTTCAGCGGCTTTCTAGTTACGTGTAACAACTGAAACATTACTTAATGTAGCATTTGCACAACAGCGTATTGATTGTGAAAAATACCTTAATACTTTTATAATGACGAAAGTTGAATGTAATCATCATCAATTGCGCTTGTTGCTTTTTTATAGTGCTTAAATAGTGAATTAATAGTGACGAACTTTTTTTACAGCTATTTATTTTATAGTGACTTGCATGATGATTTTGCTTTTTAGATGTTTTAACGAATAGGTAAATAGTTGCTACCATCATAATTATCGACTTTGCTTTTAGTGAATTAAAAAATAAAAAAGTAAATTCTAATAATTCTGAGAAAAAACCTTATTCCTATTCAAAAGACAAATTATATTAATAAGAATTAATGGAGGACTTATACTATGGATATTATCAGTCATTTAACGCGAACAGTCAGCCCCGCAGTATTGGGAGATGACCGTAGCCCTGCTAAACAAAATCTACTTGAGCAGTTTTATGCTATTTTTGCGGCGCGTTTGGCAGACAAAGATACGCATGAGCGTTTTGCTAACGAAAATATCGCCCGTGACGATCAAGGATTTTATGATCGGGTATGGACGGATAGCGCTCACCGTGACCAGATAGCTCGCGAGCTGGCTGGCAAACACAATGTCGATGTCACTGCATCTCGTGGTTTGATTGCGATGGCAGCACCGCTTGCTTACCATGAAATAAAAAGCTTGGCAGGAACCACACCGGTGCCACAGTTTTTGAACGACAACCTTGCTAGCTATCAGCATCATATCCCTGCATGGGCAAGTGCGGTTCTGCCTGCCGGTATGATTGCCGCTGCTCCTGCAGGTGCGCGAATGTCTGATACGGTCAGTACCGCACCGCTACAACGTGAAGAAGAGAAAGAAGGCAGCTTTATGAAAGCGCTGCTGCCTATTATTGGTCTGATTATTTTAGGTGCTTTGGCGTGGGCTTTGCTGAGAGGCTGCCAAGACAACCCTGAACCTGTCGCTACGCCTGCTGTCACCCAAGAGCAAGCGGCGGAAGGCGATGGTACAGCGGTTGCTGCTGCTGTTGAGCCTGCCTCATTGAGCATTGCTACTGGTGAAAATAGTGAATTGTACGCTTGCCGCATGAATGTGGGTAATGAGACGCTACAGACCAATGTCATGAATGCGCTTACCAGTGCGTTTGGGGATGAAGCCAATAAGTGCCGCGCCGATGTTGATGATAATTTTGCAATAGACATGCCAGCTGCTGCGCAACTTGCCACTATCTTACCTATTGTCAAAAATGTACCAAACGCCAGTATGATTATTAAAGGTGATAACATTACTGTCAATGCACCAGATGCAGCAGCGTTGGATAAACTGGTCGCTGATTTACAAGCGGCTGCACCAGCGATGACGGTGCAAGCTGAAGGGCCATTAGATTTGCAAGGTGAAATTGATAATAGTTTAGCGGCAGCCGATGTTGCTATGTCAAACCTTGGAGACAATCCAGATCCACGTGATGTTGCCCGTGCTTTAAGTCTACAAGTAATTAACTTTGAAGTAGATAAAGCTTTTATTCCTGATGTTAATAAAGCGTTTCTTGACCGCGCTGCCAAGATTATGACAGACGTCCCAGATATGAATCTGATGATTATTGGTTATACCGATAGCCAAGCATCGGATGCTTATAATCTGAAGCTGTCTCGCGACCGTGCCGAATCTGTAAAAGAATACTTAGTCTCTCAAGGTATCGATGCGAGCAAGCTGAGCACCAAAGGCATGGGTGAAACAGATCCTATCGCTGATAACTCAACGGAACAAGGTCGCTTCCGCAACCGCCGTATTGAGTTTTTGGTCAATGATGAGACTGTCAGTGCAAATGATGGTATGACGATCACCAACAATGCCCTTGATCCGGACTTAAACCCATTAGACAGCAACAATGATGATCTCTTGCCAGATGGTGATGATGCAAGTCGTGGGACGGTAGTAGATCCACAAGTTAATACTCAGTAGTCTTTAGACAGTGATTGATAGTAAGAAAACGATTGATATTTAAAAGTCATTAATACCAAAAAACCGCATCTAA
>NZ_PJBY01000067.1:0-56546 GCF_002836005.1 Psychrobacter sp. Sarcosine-3u-12 | reverse complement strand
TTGAATCAAAAATCATAATGACGTTACCTAAATTAAAGAAATCAATTAGATATAGCTATTTATTAGAATAGAGATAAATCAAGATAACTGTTAGTATTCTCACATTTAGTCTATAGTACTAAGTCATTCTCCCATTAAAAAAGCCAAACGTTATGTTTGGCTTTTTTAATGGGGTAATAAAGGCTAATTAGATATTACTATCTGCAAGATGATGGTAAGTATTTAGATGCAATACCATTAGTCGCACTTGATTTACATTCCCATGCAACAACTGGCTTAACAGTTGCGCGGTTGAAATTTGCTGCTACTGCTTTATTTGTATCTACTGCAGTGTTAGCGTCAGTATATGGAATTAAATCCAAGTTCACACCAGTACCTAATTGGTTAATATTTTGAGCAGTTACGGTAATAACTCCATTTGCATCGGTAGCAATTTTCTCTACATATTTAGAAACACCACTTGCACCTGCACCCGAGCCTGTTTCACCACAGCCAAAATCATTACCTGCAGGAGTAGTTCTTAAACCTGTTTGAGAAGCTTCAGTAATAGCAGTACGACATGTCGATGCTGCCAATACTACTTCACTTACTTTTGCACGAGCTGTATAGTCTTGATATGCCGGCAGAGCGATCGCAGCCAAAATACCGATAATAGCAATAACGATCATTAGCTCGATTAGGGTAAAACCTTTTTGTGCAGTGTTCATAAGAATTCCTTTTGGGGTATATAAAGATAAAGTGGCTAATTGTTGATATTGGCGCATCTTATCATTAGGGATATGATAAATTTCTTTCTTACTATAACTGCTGCAGGTAGCGTGCCAAAACGTCGCTATTATTGTTTTTATAGCCCAAATAAGGTTATAACTCCTAATTTTGGCATCACTTAGACATTTATTGTCTTATAATACTTACATAGAGCTACCAATGTTACTGCTAACCTACTGAAAATTGTCAATCTGGCTATATTCTGGGAGTGAAAAGTAAACGCATCTGACAATTTTTGTCAGTTTCTACATTACTGATACAATAATCGTCATTTATTCCAGTCATCACCAGTGCTGCAATTGCTCCCACGGCATTTAATCCCCTGATAGTTGAGACTAAGATTGCCGTCATTGGCCATTTGACCACCAGTTCTTGGCGTGGCAGTGATTATCCATTTGTTAGTCAATATATTATTAGGGGGTGTTAGCGGGGTTGGATTAATAGTAACATCATATAGTGCAGTACCCTGCCTTGGGTATGCAGTGGCAAAGTTTGTTTTGACAGCGGCACTAATCGCACTATAACTACCTTGTGCCAATTTACGACTTTCGATCTCTGAGGCGATGTTTTGCATCTCGCTCATCATGTCAGTACGTTTAGTCTTAATAACGTACTGCTGATAACTGGGATAAGCAATCGCCGCTAAAACACCAATAATAGCGACGACTATCATCATTTCTATCAATGTAAAGCCACGCTGATTTTTTATAATCTCTTTATGACTATACTTCACTGCTATCATCACCAATCCCCCTGACCTGTGCCGCAATTAGTCGAAGCAGCGGTGATTGTTCTATCTTTGCTTTTACAGCGTACGCCAGTACTACTGAGCAGAAAAATTTGCGCACTTGAATTCTCAAGGGAGGTGCTTGGCTCGGCTAATATGCGCCATGAGCTACCCGCAGTAGAATAACCCGTACCTGCCGGAGCCAAGGTGTTACCCGTACTACCATCGACTAAGGTAATCATATAGTAGAAATTGGTACTATCACTACCTCTAGGGACATAGATAGTCTGGTTATCAGTCTCATCGTATGCATAGCTAAAAGTGCCGTCACTTGCTTGTTTTTTTGGTATAAAACCTTTATAAGTCAGAGCACTAGCACGCCAACGGTTTAGTTCTATATCCAACTGTTGCATACTTGCTTGCGCTTGTGACTCAGCATTACGTACCACAAACTGCCGATAAGATGGAATCGCGATCGCCGCTAGGATAGCCACTATCATAATGACTACCATCAGCTCTATAAGCGTAAATCCTAACTGTCGTTTTAACGCTTTCACATTCATTCGACTATCCTATCAGTCTACTTCATACCAAGTTTTAGGCTGTAGCGTATAACGTTCGTTAAATATCAACTCAGGAGCGCTACCACTGCCGAGAATCTCCTCTGCTAAGCCCTGTACTTCATTGAGCGGACTATAGGCGTCTTTTCCAGTATCCGTTCCGAAGTCCACCCGATCTGTCGCACGCTCTGCCAGTGTACGAGTACCGATGAGCAAACGCTGGTTCGACAATGTCGAGCTACGAGGGCCTAGGGTCAGCTCTTGTAGCCCTTTACCTGCTCTGACAAAGCCGCCGGTACCGTTTTTGGACTTGGGATCGGTACAGATACCGTATGGTAGGCAGTATAGCTGACGCTCTGAGCCACCGACGATTTTGGCTGAGCAAGTGTTTGTTGAGCCATAGCTCATGTCTGGATTATATGCTGTCGTATATAAGAAGCTATCGATGACTTCTGATTTACCAATACCTTTGGTATAGCGTACATTGCCATAGCCATCGAACCGAGTCAGTGGATAATACCAACCCTGCTTGGTACCCTGACGCATCAGATCACTGACTACGTTTTTTTGCGCTAGTGTATATCCTGCTGCACCGAGAGTGCCTATGCTACTCGGTAGCTCGACTAGATTACTGGTAGTGGTATTATCAGCAGTTAAGTCTGATATCATCTGACCGCCATCAGCCGCTGCTGTCGTGGTAAAGTTACTCGCATAAAAGAAGCTATCTGGTTTGGTCACATCGGTATCCATAATCCCATATAGTCTATCTGACTTACTCAGATCACGTATCTTTGAGAGTGGTGAGCTACGATCACCTGAGATGACGTTTACGAGCGCAAATAAACTGTTACTTTGAGCGTTACGATGGAAGCTGACCACCGGACGCTCATAGAACCGATGATTGAATTTGGTATCGGTACCGCTATAAGCCCCTTTGAGGATGCGCGTCACTCGCGTATTGGCAAATGCGGTCGTCGGCGTTGGTGTACCCGCTGGCGAGCCAATGGCGCTTGGCGTTTTGAACCCAGCATTGGTAAAGTCAGCACGGAACAGCTGACCACCTAAATCGGCAAAGTAGATATGATCCATAAAGCCATCATTATCACGATCGAGGGTAGTAATACCTGCGACGACACTGTTTGTCATCGTACTGATTGTCGTTGATGGAGAGCCATTACTAGATGCTGACCATATCAGGTCACCTGTGATAGCGTTGACGATGTATACGTCATTACCTTTTACATTAGTCTTACCTGAGCAAGTGCCTAAACTGGTATCGGTTACGCCAACTTGGAATTTTTCATACTCATAACACATGTCATAGCCACCGCCGAACACTAAGACATTAGTGCCTTTATCATTAGTACTGTTGCTAGTTCTTATCTTTGCCTTGGTAGGCTTAGACCATATCTGACCCATACGGCCAAAGCCTGCCTTGGCTGGCGTGATCGTGAACATCATGCTTGGGCTGGTTCTAGTCGTCAGGTCAAGACCATATAAAGCCTCGCCACCCATACGCAGACCACCATAAGCATAGAGACCTTTATTACCATCCGTTGCGATATTCACGACGTTATTGGTTAGATCGTATCTATAGTCCGCACTGACCAGCCAAGGCGCATCGATACCGAAGTTCGGTGAGCCTATCTCCGCTTTGTTTGAATCATTAACTAAGGCGAGAGATTTGCTCTTATCTATGAGCATCTCTCTTGGGATCACGACGAAATCTTCTTTTCCGCCATCTCCGCCAGCACTATAATTATCAGCATCTACGAGATGCAGACCACCTTCGCTCGAGCCAAATAATACGTAATCATCACGCGTCGCCGTGACCTTACCATTATCATCTAACGTGGCGGAATACGATACCGCAGCTGGCGTTGAGTGAATGGTTGCCCCAACCACTCTAATTGCTTCAGTTGCATTAGCAGTTGTGAGAGTCATATCTTTGACTGTTGTATTCGGCAGATTATTGAATCCTAATAAGTTCAACAGTCGTTTTAAAGTGATTTCGTCAAAGGTAGCCGTATCGCTAAATGAGGTAGTGGTCAATGCTGCATTATCTACTACGACTTTGCCCAAGGCATTCACCCCAAACCTTCGTAGTACTGGCGTCGTACCGTTTAAATCTTCGACATATAGGGTTCTGGTCGATGTTACACCAGTGTTTGGGGTGTTCAGTAGCGCATAGAAGCCACCCGATTTCACTTCATTATTGGCACCGCCATAGTCCTTGTCTGACCATAAATCCTGAGTACTTGGGTTTAGGTCGCCGGCTACATTAGTAAATAGCTTTGAGTTGCTCTTGCCATAGAGCGTGCCTTCATTTAGGAGGTATTTTTTCATATTACCACCCCAAATGACTGAGTTACCTGCCACATCGGATTGCAAGGTTGGATAGTAGGCAACCGCGAGTTGGCTGTCCGCACGATACGGATCGTCAGGGATAATGATAGTGCCTGAGGGCGTAGAAGGAAGGTTCTGATTTAAGCCACTGATAAAGCTCGTAATACTCTTGACGATATCATCTGTGGACTGCGCTGAGTAGAAGCCGCCCTCTCCATAGCCGCCAACTCCTGGCAGATCAGGATGTGCTTTTTCACCCCAGTTACAGGCATTTCTCGCATCTAGGTCTGTGATGCTTGCACAATTATAAAAGTCACGGTTGGCAGTGATACCGGTCTTGGGGTTGGTATAAGGTAAGTTGACGATATCTGATGCATTGACATTAAACACTGAACCAAAGCCCACGACTGCGGTATATATCTCTCTATCTGTGCCTAGCGGATTGATCGCCGGATTACGTAAGGCTTTGGCAAATGCGCCGACTTGTGGCATGGCATTATTATTTTCACTACCACTAGGAAGCGTAACTGATGGTATGCTAAATGAATTGGCACCTAACGCTAATTGCATTACATAGTTAGGATTAGGAGAACTGTTAGGGTTACCATCAGTTAAGAAGTAGATACCGCGTCCATCACAAGATGAGGGTGATGACAGAGGACTATTATAACGACCACCGCTTTTTGAGGTAGAAACCGAATCGTCATAACCACTATAAGAAGAAGCAGAGGTATTAGTACCTAACATATAAGCACCTACTTCTGCATAGGCATTGGCGGTTGGCGTACCCTTATCACCAATTAATTTACCAATCTCTGTCTTGATTAAGCTACGCTGTGTAGTATTCACTAAAGCGGCTGGTACTAATATCTTGCCAGTACTTCCATCAGCTCCTTCGTAATCATTATCGTCATCGCTCTGAGTCGAGTACTGACCAATACCTATCGCTACTTTATTAGGATCTAATAGGCTACTATCCAATAGGGTGAAAATAGCATCTTTTAGGCGAGTTAAACGATCATAATACTTAGTAGAGGTATAAAAATACCTGTTGTTAGAACCAGAGGTGACAAAGCTATACTCACTACCTAAGGAAGGATTAGTGATTGTAGTATTACAGATTGAAAAATTATAACTGCTATCGCCAGAGCCATTACTAGGGCCGCAGCGATACCATTGACCTTCAGGAGATAATCGATAATAGTATCTCTTGCTGTTGTTTAGCTCACAGTATCTTTTAGTATAGCTAGGCGTGGTAGTAGAAGGTTGAGTATCGACACTGACTTGGTTATTTGAAACACCTGAAGGCAAGTCACAGGCCTCTTTAGTGACATTCGCTGCCATACTACCCGAAGTATCGAGCATCATGGTGATCGTGGTCTTACCGCCTTCAGCCGCTTTATAGATCTCTAAATCGCCTATTTTTTTGCCCGCGACATCAGCTTGTGCAACAGGCAGCACCATCATCGATGCCATGACCACGACCAGATACTTGAGTGGTAATACCTTACTATCGCGAGCTGGCGATACATTATTGAGTCGTTTCATGACATCTATCCTTTTATGGAAATAATAAAATGAGTAGGGAGACTAAGGTGAGGATGCTAATACACATCCTGCTTGTCCCCCTCTACCGAATGGGATACATTCTGTAGAAGAAGATAGATTTGCAACATCTGCTTGCTCATACAGCATTTTGCTGGGTGTGCTAGCGGCCAGTAGGCATTCATTTAATGATTTTTTACCTGAAGCAACGTTGGCACTGATACTGGTCTGTTCAAAACACTTATCACTCCCTACCTTAGGCTCACTATAAGCTGGTAGCGCAGATGTTGCTCGAATATCAAACTGATACTTTTTACTGGTTCTATCTTCAATTTCTTTACCAATGACAACATGTTTAAATGGAGTAGCATCATTACTAGGAGGTGTTAGAGCAATACTCATCTGCGTCATAACAGCCTGTCTAGCACTGGTATAACCGGATGCATTTGCATAATTACAGACGCCGTTATTAAGACCATCAACATACCCCCCAGCAGGCGCTCTAACTGTCGCCACTTTTGTCAGATACCTCTGTGTACGCGGATTGAAGCAATAGATAAATTCATTTGTCTTATTATCTTCAAATAACAAAAAATGACCAAGTGCGCCCGTTGCGCTTGTGACATCTCTGTAACCTTCAGAATTTGCACCACCATTTACCATCATCTCCAGCTTTTGGTTGGCACTATCCGCTGACTGTAATAATACCGTATTGATTTGATCACTAGTCGCTACCTTGAGATCGGTCGTACTTTGTCTCACTGCGATAGCGCCTGCCAACATAATGAGCACTAAAAACAATAAGACTACTATTAGCGTCGCCCCTCGCTCGGTACTCCGATATGCCAAGCCAATATTGATACGCTTTTGTGTCGAACTTGATAAATCCTGATGTCGAATCACTTTTAGTTTCCTTACCAATAGGCTATAGGCTAGTATTTATATTTACGACACGAGCGTTACGTAACAATGTAGTAGTCTCATACGTGCTACGGACTTTCTTTTTACTACTGCTATCTGTTTTCAGTTTATTATTTGCAGGCAACTGTCCTAACAGGGCAAATTCCGACTGCTCAGCACTCCCTATAATGGGTGTACTGCCATGCACAATTAAGCCAATCTTGACAGAGGTAATGACTGGCTTATCAGTCGTTATCGCTAAGTAGGCACTACTCGGTAGATATATAAGCTGTCCTGCATTAGTCCCAGTTGTGTACTGTGCCCCTAATAACACCTTAAACTGATCAACGTTTACGATAAACTCTTGACCTGCTTGACCAAAATTTTTGGAATCAGATGAAGGTGTGAAAGTAGCTATATCACCAGTTTTATTTGCGCGTCCGGCATCACAGGCTAAGACTAGGTCCTTAATAGCGGTAGTGCTGGTGTTACTTGTTGCCAGACGTACAAAATAGCGCTCAATAACGATATCATTGACAGCAGCAGTTGCCCCTTCACAATCTATCATTGGAGCGCCTGTTATATTGGTATATTGAATTGTCAGCTGATCACTATTGGTATTGGTATTTGATATACCTGTCCACCCGTTCGTACCGACAGCTGTATCGCCTGCTCGTCTGGTCAAATACCCTGTATTGGGATAAGGAGTCGGTGCATTCGGAACGCCAATATTCAGACCCGTTAAAACAATACCGCCATTAGGAGTGGTGCCATCAATTCTAGTAGTTGGATTACCAAGATTTGCTAAGCGAATACTTTTTTCTAATTGTTGTAAGCCGAACACACTAGCGTCCTGTAACTCACTACCGCTGGCCTGAATACTGCTTGTCTTCACATTGATCAGGTATACTTGGATAACGGCTGCAGATACGATTAAACCAAGTACTAAAGAAATCATTAGCTCTATTAACGTAAAGCCTACTTGATGATCATTCATATACCTGCTTTGATAATTATATGACATCAGTAAGCCTCCATAATAAAGCACTCAGCACCATTCTTATAACTGCCATTTGCCTTGGCACAGGCCTTAGCTTCAGTATCACTTAATTCAACTGTAGTGTCTCCCCAACTTGCCACAAAGCATTGAAGTTCTTGATTGCCAGATGTACCAGGACAACCGTTTGGTACCATACCAATATTAATGTCATTAGCACTTGCATATGACTTTAGTAATAACGCATCACGCGTCGCTAATTGTTTGATATTACAACTGGCTCCAGCCGTAGGTGCAGTATTAGCGCTTGTTATACAACTATTTTTGGTTATGGTTTTGCTATCGACACTGATACTGTCTGAAGTACCGTTTATCGCTGCCTTAAAAGCAGCAATACCGCTAGGATTCGTACGCATCGTCTCTGCGCCGCCTCGCATAATAGCTAATGATCGAGTGCGCATCAGACTTTCATCTGTCGCCTTAATCGCTGACATTTGCATGGCACTAAAACCTAACACAGCCACAGCTAGCAGCAGTAATGCAACCATCACTTCTATTAGTCCTACGCCTGCCTGTGTAGATTCAATCTTCATTAACAGCTCCCAGCATTTACAACATTCACATTAGCAATGTTAGTAAGACTTATTTGTTTAGGCGTCTCGCTATTAGAGCCGCTATCACAGACGGTATATACTACTGTGGCATTATTGGCTATTTTCTTATTAGGTTGAAAAACAATACTGGTTACTGTAGATGGAGTAATTGTTTGAGTAACAGTACTTTTAGCGCTAAGATTATAGGTAGATATATCTTCACTACCAGCTTGCAACTTTATTGTTTTAGGTGTGCTAGTACTCGTGTATATAACAGTTATATTTTGACGACGGAGTATACTCTCAACCTTTGCTTCCTTTAACGCATTAGCAAGAGTAGCTGTAGTCGACTTTACGCGCTGATTGGCTAGTTGGGTACTAATACTAGGCGCTGCTATACCGACAATAATGGCAAGCACAGCAATCGTTACCATCAGCTCAATCAGGGTAAATCCTGAGCTGGTCATTCGCAATTGGTAGGGTAAAGTTTTCGCAGATGCGTTCACATCAAATCCTATTTATGGCTGTGTGCAGCTCTAATTTCTTAAAGGCAATAAATACCTAATTTTTATAGTAATGAAGCCGGTATAGCTCGCCTCATGTTTTTGATTATCTATAAGGCTTCTATACAATATTGCACTGCAATTTTTATTCCATTTAAATTGATAAATGGTGTTGTAGTAACGGTTATGTTAAAAAATACAGAGAAATAACAAATTTAGCTAAGGTATATTCATAATATAGCGGTAAGGTAACACATTAGCAACATAATAGTAGATACCAATAGAACAGTAGATTGGTGGCAATCTATCACTGATTACCGTGCGCTAATGCATAGGCAAAAAGATGATATCCATGGGAGGGTTGATGCTGATCAAGCGGTGCAGCGCCGAATGAGCTGTGCAGTGTACGTCCTAATGCTTGCAAACTAGCACCAGTGGTGGCGACATCATCGAATAAAATTAAGCGCTTAACGGGTGGCTTGTCGGTTAATGCAAAAGCGTTGTCTAAATTACTCAAGCGTTCGGCACGGCTCAGTCCTTGCTGGCTGATAGTGTTATCAATACGCTGTACCCCGTGCCACAGTGGTATCTGCCAATGCTTAGACAAATGCGCTGATAGAATACTAACGGGATCAAAGCCGCGTTTGACCAAGCGTTGAGCGGTGGTCGGCATAGCGACAATCACACTGTTATCATGATGACAGCCGTGCGGGCGTGGCAGCTGCCGCAGAGCGTGTAGCAGTAATGGCAGCTTGGTCATGTCCTCAGAATGCTTAAAAGCACGAATCGCTTGGCGCATGGGATAATCGTAATAAGTCGCGGCTTGAATAGAGAGCGTATTGCCAGCGGCAATGTCTATCTGAAAGGGCTTGGGCAACCAGCTTATACTCTGATGACAATGCGAACAGAGCAGACCGTGGTTTAAACGTTTATCAAAAAAATGACGCAAATTGGCAATCAGTGCATGATTGCTAGGCAAAGAATCAGAGAAGGAATTGGGTGTATTTGCTGAGTACTGAGAGGTGCTGCGATGAACGCGGCATAACTGGCAGCGTATACTGAGATACTCTGCCAGCCATAGTCCGGTTTGATAAGGGGCTAGGTGCTGCATACTTTGGCGCTGCATGCTTTATGGTCAGGATAAGTATTGATACTAAAAACCCTTCCAATCGTTAAGCACGATACCAAAGCCAATCGAGGTGTTTTCATGGTTATAATCGATAATAGATTCGCCATAGCCTTGGAACAGCTGCACAAAGCCATTGACGTTTTCTGATAATGGATAGGTATAGTCGATTTGTGCGGCCCCTTTATTAGTGCTTGGGTTATAACGTAAAGTACCGCTTAGGCTCTGCTGATTGGCCAAATCATATAAAAATTTGACATCGCCATAGCCCATATAATCTTCGATATCTGGGTTGTCTTCACTACTGTCATCTTCGTTATTCACGCGAGCCCATAGACGCGGTATGACCGACAATTTACCCCACTCTGCGCCTGCCATCAGATAAGCACGGTTCCATGAGCGTGATAACGGATCTCCCTGTCCATTAGAATGGTGAATAGCGCCTACCCCTAACATGCGTAAACGACCACCAAAAGGCAAGTCTGCTGTCACAGGTTGGGTCAAAAATATTTCAGGCTGATAATCAGTGGCGCGGAATTCTCGTGAGTTATCCTCATTATAGACCTGCCAGTGCGACTCTTGGGTATAACCAAACCATAAATCTGCACTGGTATCAAATAAATCTTGAGCCACTTTCGTCTTCAAAGACAACTGAAACTTCAGCTCGGTCTCGCGTATGTCGTTCGAAGAGAAAGACTCTGTTTCTTGAGACGGCGTCCCTGGGTTTAAGTTGGGATCAAAGGTATAAAATAGCGGCAACACGTAGGTTGGTCGGTACGGTCTGACCGTCCAAGTACCACGTTCGCTGTTTTTATCAAGGTCATAGGCTAAGCTTAGCGGCGTATATTTTTCAATATCGCTTTGCGTGACACCAATGTTTTCTAAGACTTTTGCTTCTCTTTGCGTCAAGCCAACCGTATCTAAACTTTCAGTAGAATCTGATTGATTGGTCAGTAGACCAGTATCTGTCTTGTTGGTCTGTACAATATTAGTCGTATTCTCTTCAGCAAAGACAACTTGCGGATTACCGGAAATAGTCGTTTTAAATGTTTTTGCCAAATCTAGCGGTTGTTTGGTATTTATGTAGCTCGGCGTTTCGCCTTGCTCAGCAACCTTATCGAAGCAAGCAAGACGGGCAGCACTGGTCTGTACTTGCGTACATTCAAAAAACAATCCCGCCTGCTTGGCGACGAAGTCCTTATCCGACAGCTTACTGCGATCAAGCAGTTTATTAGGGGTTTTTAAACGCTCAGAAACCACTTGCTGAGCATTGTCGTTTTCATAATTGTCACTTTCATACTCAACCGCGGCGTCTGCTACAGGTATCTCATTATAAACTTGACCGTTATTCGCCGCTTGTACTTGCAGAGCCGTACAACTTAAAGCAATGCCCATAGCGATGCTGAGCTGAGTCTTTGACCCTATAACCATGGTGCGCCGAGTATGATGCTGGGGTGTAAGATAGGCAAACATATATGTCCTTTGTCATGGTTGGCATTGATGCCAGCAGATTATCTAATGCAGATGGCATCAATAACAGGTAAGCTAAAGTTGGTAGAAAAAGATATTGATATATTATTGGAAATAATTAGGACGTGTGGCTCACAACCCTTCTTAGTAAAAATTGGTCACAGCGTTATTGCTTCAATATTGTTGCGTTATTGTAATAAAATTATCTTCATTATACTAGCGTTATCAGAACTTAATCTAGTACATGTTCAATTAATAACACCTTAATAACTATAATTATATTTTTGCTGCTACCAAATAATTCACACCATCATTGCTCAGATTATTATTCACCTTGTCCCTATCGGCTCAGGAATACAGCAACGCGCTCTTTGTTCGTGCAAGTGTGCTTTGCTATCCGTTATTTATTCAAGAGAAACACCAATTATTAGTCATAAGAAACCGGATTATAAGCGATAAAAAAGCCAGCATCTTTCTCAACCGGTTAGGCCGAGGGAGATGCTGGCTTTTCGCTTGTTTTTAGTTATATAGTCAGTGAAAAATAATATCGAACCATCACGCATAACTGATATCCATTTTTTTGCTTGCTGTGCCTGCGCAGACAGAGGCGACAAAAAATGGATATCAGCAGCCCCGTCGCGTTTTTAGGATATTTTGACTAGGGCGTTAGAGTGAGTTGGTATTATTCAACTCTGTTAAGGTTTGCTCAAACTCTTGGCGACCGATTTCACCGACTTGCTTATTTACCAATTGACCGTTTTGATAATACAACAGCGTCGGCGGACCAAACAATTGATAACGCGCCAAGATAGCTTTTGAATCATCCGTAGTTTCTGTGATATCTAAGCGCACCAATTGCCAATCTTGCATTTGCATAGGACGATTGTGGAATAGGTTTTTATCCATAATGCGGCACTCAATACACCATTCGGCGGTCACATCGACAATGACTTTGGGATTAGCCGCAGTAATTACATCTAGCTCTGCAAGGGTAGTAATGCGTACATCATTAGCATTACGACTGGCGTTATTCACTCCTGTCGTCTGACTTGTCGTTTGCCCCATCATAGGTGAGCTTAATGAAGCCAAAGGGTGTAGACTGTCATCATTTCCCAATGCTGCCCCGATAACCAGCGTCGTCGCCCAAATACCCGCAATCAAAGCCAATGCTTGGGTCAGCATACGACCCTTACCCATCCAGCTCCACGCCCATGTCGCCACGACCATAAACCATAACGCCCAAACCAGTAGCATCACTGGTGAGATGAAGACGCGCTCAATCAATAATAGCGCCACAGCGAATAATAATAAGGCAAAACCTAGCTTAACCCAATTCATCCACTCACCAGCTTTTGGCATGATTTTGCCCTGCGTCGCGCCAATTAAGATAAGCGGTGCCGACAGACCAAAGCCCAGCATAAATAACGCAGCGAACCCTAACAGTGGGCTACCGATGGTCGAGACCGCTAGTAACGCCCCAAATAACGGTGCAGACACGCAAGGCGATACCACCAAGGCTGATAAGAAACCAGCCACCAAGCTGCCGCCCGTACTGCCCAACTTACTATCACCGGCTTGGCTCAAGCCTTGCATCTTACTGCTAATGGCACGCGGTAAACGAATCGTAAAAACGCCGAGCATATATAGTGCCAGCAGCACAAATACAATGGCGAAGCTGATTAGAATAACGGGGTTTTGTAGCCAGCCAATGATACCTAGTGACTCGCCAAAGACGGCAATGACCGCGCCCAAAATACCGTAAGCAATAGACACGCCTATCGCATAGCTGGTGGTTAAGATTACGCCTTTTTTGACCGTTGGGTTTTTCTGCCGAGCGACGATGTTAGCAACAATGGGCAGCATCGGTAATACGCAAGGCGTCAATGCTAAGCCCAAACCTGCTAAAAATAACAAGCCTAATGCCAACCAAGGATGGGTCGACAAACCAAAGGGGTCGCTTTCTTCTAAGCCATTGGCAACCACATTTTTGCTATCAATATTAGTGACATTGTTATTGTTATTGTTATTATCGAGCGCTCCATTATTGCTGGCTATCCCGCCTACGACGCTGGTATCCGCGCCAGAGAGGGTGTTAATAGCTGTGATTTCGCTGTCTAAAGTACCTTCATCCATCAAGGCATAGTCAATAACCTCGTCATCTACCAGCGACCGCTCGGCTTCAGAGGGTACAGCATTCGCCTTATTTGCCTGAGCTGTTACGGGCAATGTGGTTGCAATGGCAGCCTTGCTATTATTTTGGCTGGCTGGATTATTAGCGTTCTTAGCAGTACCGGCAGCGGACTGTTGTAAGGCCACAATATTAACGGTCGTTTTAATCTTTTCAGGCGGATAACATAGACCGGCTTTAGCACAGCCCTGCCAGCCAATCGTCACAGCGGCGTCACTGATACTCTGACCATTACTGCTGGTTAATATCGTCGTCGCGACCATATTGGCTTGGTCAAAGACAGCTACTTTGCCATAGGTAGGATCGTCAATTGCAACCGGTGATTGGCTAAATTTGAATGGTGCGGCACTCACGCCAGCTGGTAAATTTAGCTTGATTTGATCTCTATAAACATAATGCTCAGGCGTAATATCAAAGTTAATCGCTAAGCGCGTGCCTGATGTTGTGCCTTTACTGCTGCTAGTGACTTGAAAGGCTTGATCAACCGGCAAAAACTTCGACTGTTCAGCGCTTTTATCGCTACTAAAAAGGTCGCTAAGCCCAGCCGCTTGTACCGTCATCGAGGTCGCTGTCATACTAGCAAGCAGCGAGCCACTAGCGATAGCAAATGCCAATAGATGGTTTTTGGCAGCAGACGTTTTGGCGGCAGACGTTGATGATGATTCTGTTATTGACGTCTTTTTAGACATTAAGAACTACCTTTTTATAGCGAATGTTGGGGCAGACTGGCTTTTTGAGTAAGCGGCTTAACTACTCAACTAAGGCGCATCATCAATGAACACATAGACTAATTGACGACACGCCCTAGCGTTAAATGCTATTTACGTGGCGTAGCGATATTAACCGTGGTTTTAATTTTTTCTGGTGGATAGCACAAGCCAGCTTTAGCGCAGCCTTGCCAACCAATAATCACTGGTACATTCTTGGCACCTTTACCGTTATTAGTGGTCAACGTAGTAGTCGCCACTACGTTTTTTTGGGTAAATACAGGTACCTTACCAAAAGTAGGATCATCAATTGAGACGGGCGATTGACTAAAGGTAAATGGTGTCGCGCTCACGCCCTTAGGAAAATTCAAGGTAAGCTTGTCTTTATAGACATAATGACCGGGCGTAATCTCAAAAGCGATCGATAGGCGCGTACCGTTGCTGGTTGCTTTGCCGCTACTGACGACTTGAAAGGCCTGATCGACTGGCAGAAACTTCGACTTCGCAGCACTGTTTTGATTACCAAATAAATCACTCAAACTAGCCGCTTGCGCCGTCACTGAAGTCGCCATTAGGCCCGTAAATAGCGTACTGGCCGCTAAAACAAAAGACAATAAGTAAGACTTTTTCGCACTGGCTTTGCTTGCTACTACTGTAGTGGCTGGCGTAAAAATGATCATGAGTGGCTACCTTTGATTACAACTGTCGATGTTTGGGGTCTGTTGAACATTCAAATATTAGGACTGCCAATGCCACATTTGAATGTTCAACAAACCCTAATAGTGTGCTCATTATATGCCAAACACCTAACGCTACGATTAATGCTCTTAAAGCTAAATGTAGAGACGCACCTATATTGAGTGAAAAGTAATATCAATACATCACTCACTGCTGACATCAATATTGCTTGCTGTGCCTGCGCAGACAAAGCCTACAAAAAATTGATATCAGCAATACCGTCGCGTTTTTAGGATATTTTGACTGTAGAACAAAGCATCTGCTCTATGAATAAAAAATATCAACCAATAACACCTTATTGATTGATATGCAGCACTCATTAATAGCGTCAAATGATTCTATAGCTTGGCATAAATATCCGCATCTTGACCTTCGCCGCCCTGCTGACCGTCTGCCCCTAACGAAAACAAGTCATAAGGGCGACCTTCGTTACCGGGTGCAACATATTGCATCTCGTTTTCCCAACCATCAGTCGGATAGCCACCTTTAATATAGCCACCGTCAGGATAGTTTTTGGCATCGGCAGGCGGAGTAGTAAGAGCATCTAGACCTTGCGCGGTGGTCGGATAGCGCGAGTTATCCACCTTATACATATCCAAAGCATTTGAGACGGTCGCTAATGCGGTCTCAGTGGTTTTAACGCGGGCTTTATCACTTTGCCCGACCACTTTTGGCACAACTAAACCAGCCAAAATCGCCAAGATTACAATGACGACCATGATTTCAATAAGGGTGAACCCTGACTGCTGATACGCCTTTGACGGACGGCGCTGCTCCGACAATGGCGTCTTATCATTAATTGTATCTGAATAATTATTGGCTTGGCTTTTCGCAGGTTGTGGCATTGTCTTTATTTGAATATTGTCAATCATAGTCATCGCTTTTATCATCGCTTTTAGTATCAAGATAGTATAAACCGTAAAATGGTGGTCAAGTCGTATTGATTAATTTTAAGACGATTATCACTATAGACCATGATTTTATTTTTATCCAGCTCTGCAAGTAGATTATCAATATAGACGTTGCTAATTTACCGTAAGAGACAGTGACAAGTTTTAAGCAGTATTAAAAAACAGCGACAAATTTAAGACAAATTTTAGTTAGCATTAAAAGACATGATATCTGCTTAGATGTGACTTATTGAATATGACTGTTAAATGTCACTTACTATAGCCTAATGCCTAATGTCTAATGTCTAATGTCTAATGTCTAATGTTACAAAAGCAGAGACGGCAGCGCTTCAACAATAGGCAACAGTAAGTAAATCTTAAGAAAGCTGGCGTAAGTTTTAGAAAGATATTAGGGCGTGTCCTCATTTTAAAAATGGTGATAAAAATGAGGTAAATTGCAGTCAAACAAGGAAAATAGTGCAGACAATATCGAGATATTACCTAGCTATTTGACGACGTTTGGCAAGATTTAACAATTTTTAGCCCATTTAGATTACTATCGGTTGAATTGAGGACACGCCCTAGGGTCTGTTAAACATTCAAATGTGGTACTGGCAGTGGCTATTTTTTAGACAATACGCAGTGAAATTTTTGACGCCTAGTCGTTCTAGGTTAGACAATTTCGCCATGTATTGGCAAAAAATAGCCCTGCCCCTGCTTGTATACTTGGGGCTGATACTAAAATCACCTCAAACGTTGTTGTAAACCTAGCTAAGGTCTCGACATTATCGTCGGTTTACGCCTGATTTGATAAAAGGTTTAGGGCAACTTTAGGGATCAGCAGTCCCAATATTTGAATGTTTAACAGACCCTAGCTAGCCCGCCAAATCATTCATATTCACAATCGGTAGCATGACTGCCATCACAATAATCATCACTATCACGCCCATGAAAACCAACATCAAAGGCTCAAGTAATGATAGCAAGGTACTGATAAAGTTGGTGGCTTCCGCTTCTTGCATGTTGGCCGCACGGCTGAGCATATTTTCAAGCTCGCCTGAGTTCTCGCCACTTTTGATCATCTGTACCATCATCGGCGGAAAGTATGAGGATTTTTCTAATTGACTGGATAAGCTTGAGCCTTCTGTCACTCTATCGGCAGCAGTGATAATGGTTTTTTGAATATGTAAGTTGGTCGCAACGGCTGCGCCAATATGCAGCGCCTCAATCAGTGGTACGCCTGAGCGCACCAATATCGCAAGAGTACTGGCAAAACGCGCGGCATTAAGCCCCTTCGATAGCCGCGCCAATATCGGCAGTCTTAGCACGATACTATCTATCGTCAGCTTACCTGCTTGCGTCTGGGCAAAGCGATAAAATAAGAAAGCCGTTCCTGATAATACTAGCAGCATGAGCCACCACCACTGGGTAATGAGGTTCGATAGGCTAAGTACAATTTGGGTAATCAGCGGTAGCGCCTGCTCTGACTGCTCAAATACTTTGACAATTTTAGGCACGACGAAGCTCATCAAGCCCATGATGACCCCGACCGCCATGACCATCAGTACAATCGGATAGACCATCGCCCCTTGGATTTTCTTTTGTAGCGCAAAGCGGTTTTCGGTGTAATCAGCCAACTGATTCAGGATCAAATCTAAGTGACCTGACTTCTCCCCCGCTGCAATGGTAGCAATATATAGCGGTGGAAAACTGGCCGCTTGTTGCAAGGCACGCGCGAGGCTTAGACCCTCTAACACGTGTGAGCGCACGGCGAGCATCAAGGATTTGATATGGGTTTTTGGGGATTGTTTAGCAACAGCAGCCAGCGTTTCCTCTAAAGGAATACCAGCCGCGAGTAATACTGATAGTTGACGGGTGAGCAATGCCAACTCATAAGCCGACGGTTTTTTATAACGGCTTTTATGTTGGCTTTGTCGGTCATTGACCGCACTGACTTCAACGGGCGTCCACTGCTTATCACGCAGCTGCTGGCGTACTTGCCGCGCAGAATCGCCTTCGAGTAAGCCTTTTTGGACACCGCCGTGGTCGTCGAGCGCTTTATAATGATAAGCGGGCATAGCAGCGGATATCCTAAGGTAGTCAAAAAAAGGTTGAATCAGTGCTTGAACAATAAATTTCTTAGATAATGGCTTGCTTCGATAACGGATTACTTAGATGAAAAGTAACTTAAAAGAGTGGCGTCGAGTCATTACTATCAGGCATTAGCCCTTGCAATAATAAAACATCGAGATGCTGTTGCTGCAATTTTTTATCAAAATCATTCACTTCAGCGATCAACATTCTCTCGATACGTTTGTCACTGGCAAAAACACTGAGCCGCGCGCAAATAACTGCCAATTGATAAATGCGCTTTTTACAATAACCGTCTAAGCCTTGTAGCAGACGCACCATATGCGGGGTCTCAAGACTGGCATAATCATAATCGGCAACGACCTCTTGCCCGAGCGCTGTCACGCTATAGCTAATAGACAGATGCGCGCAAAAATAACAACTGAATAAATAGCCGACCACATGGCCAATATAGTAACTGCGATCATAGGTAAAACTACTGACCCCAAAGTGACCAAGAACGTAACTATTGAGACTGGCTTGATCTAAGATAGGCTTGTCATGTTTAAGCTTACCAACCGTCGCGAGACGTAGCGGATTATGACCATCCTGAGTGGTCAGTTGCCAACCCGCTGGCTGCTGAGCCGGCATATGACGCACGATATCCGCGATAATATCGTCGACCACATGCAGCTGCTGCCAAAGGCGCTCAATGGCATCAGTATCCATTAGACCGCGCTTATCAAGCTGCTGGGCAAGCAGATATTGTTGATATTCGGCGAATTGTGCTTTTAGCGTTTGTACTAGATAAGTGGGACGCGTGGCGGTAGAAGCCATATATAGTAGTCGTGTGCGCTCGTGCTGGGCGCGATAGAGTGCCACACGCTGCGCAGCAGTATTGGTTTCGCTAGCAGCCTTTTTTTCGGTCTCTGCGCTTTCTGTCCTTGTGCTTTCAGTCTCTGGATTTTCAATTGCTATATTGTCGTTCCTAACCTCTTCTGAAGCGGGTAAGGTAAATAACGCGAGCAGCGCCGCTTTATCAGGCAAAGTCTCTTCACTATTTTTTGGCTTATCTTCTGACAGAGGCTGATTGTTTTCGACATCGTCTTTATTAATACTGCTATTATTTTCGATAGACGTAGAGATGCCTTGTTGGCTATTGGATTTTGTCGTTGGTTTTGCGGTCGGTTCAGTCATAACACACCATCAGCTTCAAAAATAAACATCGCTTGGCGCGCCACATATCAATGCCAAACAGTAAAATATAACGCGCTAAAAACAAGTGGTCGCACTTAGGCAACTCATGACTCCATAGTACCTGAACCTAAACACATTGTCAGCTGTACCGCAGCAAAATAGCCTCAATCAAATAACGCCATTTAAGTTTGCTTGTTGAACAACAATACTGAATAACCAAGTAGGCATAAGACAAAAAAAACGTTAAGGTCGAATCGTTAACCTTAACGCTTTGTCTTAACAATCAACACATTGCAAGATACTAAGCCAATAGCTGTCTTTGGTACTGCTGACGATAGGCTTTTGGCGATACCCCATAGACGCGCTTAAAAGCTTGGCTAAAGGTCGAGTCCGACGCATAACCGACCAGCTCACTAATACGGCTGATACTGTTTTGCTGCAAGCGCAAATAACGGGCTGCTAGGCGCAAGCGATAATCGATTAGATAGGTCAATGGTGGCATACCAATGGTGTCTTTAAAACGCTGCGCAAAGCTGGAACGCGACATTCCAGCGACTTCCGCAAGCGTCAAAATCGTCCAGTTTTTGCTCGGTTCATCGTGCATCGCTGCTAGCGCTTTGGTCAAAAACGGATCTTTCATTGCCTTTAGCCAATTGTCTGTGACCTCGGGGATGCTTTCGATATAAACGCGCAAACACTCAATCATCATAATACTCGCCCAATGGTTGATCACCGCCGTTTTGCCCATACGCTCATGCTTAGACTCTAAGGTTAACAGCTTAATCTCTACATCAATAACCTCAAATCGCCCATCGGTGTCATTATTAATCTCAGGCAATATCGGTGGCAATACCGATAATAAAGGACGAACCATCTCTTTGTCGTATTTGCACTCAATCAGTATCAAAGACGACTTCGCATCGCCATTGCTGGTGAGATCAAGCGTATTATCTTTGCAGTTAGTGAGCAGCTCATCCAACGGCTTGGCATCATCACCATGATGATTCAGCGCATAACTGACGTGTTGATAGGCATTGGGAACCATGATGATGTCGCCAGCATGTGCCTCTCGTAAGCCGTTGCCCACATCGATACAAAAGCTGCCTGACATCACCAAATAAAACAGAATAGTGTCTTTTCTGGTAAGCGAATACGACCAGTTACCAGCACCATTTAAACGATAGTATTTTGTCTCAAACAAATGCACATTTTGTAGCAATACACTCAGTGCGTCCATCAATAACTTCCTCAATAATCTATGGCAGTTGAACCTAACCCTGCAAAATAAACCACCTAAGAGATATTACACAAGAAAAATCACTTATTGTGGACTGCGATTAAAGTTATACGTACGCTAAACACATATCGAACGCTAATTTTTAACAATACGATTTTTTATAGCCTCTGTAAAGAACGCTAATATTGGCAACATTGACAGCGCTTAATGACTGTAAATAACTCTAAATGAGCCAAATCCTCGTAATGACCCCCACATTATCATGCGAAACTCTTAATTAACGATTTATATTTACTTAATAATTAATATTTTACCCCAAAAGCAGTAGGGAGTTATAACTAAATAAAAGTTAAGCCCTAATCAAAACTAACTGTACTCATAAAATATCCTAAAAACGCGACGCTATTGCTGATATCAACTTTTTGTAATCTTTGTCTGCGCAGGCACAGCAAGCAAGCAAGGAAAATAGATATCAGCAGTGCGTAATGGTTTGATATTATTTTTCACTCACTGTAGCGCTCATAAAACACTGGTAAGAAATTTAGCGCCTAACAAGTCCGTTGGCAACTAAAGAAGCCAACAGTGCGTGCGTAAAAAACAAGGAACAAAATAAGATTGTCTAACCGGCAAAAAACAGTCAGAGCAGTGGAAAAAATTGAAGAGATAGAAGGAATAAAATGCAAAGGTAGAAAGTACAGAGATAGGAAGTTCAGATATAAAAAGCACAAATATAAAAAACGCAGACGAAAAAAAATGCCAACGAGGGCAATTAGTGGGTATAAAAGTTATGTAGAAAATTATACTAAATAAAATGGGGCGACTGATGGGACTCGAACCCACGACAACCGAGATCACAACCCGGGGCTCTACCAACTGAGCTACAACCGCCATAACTATTGCCAAGGAAGGCAAGATTTGCAGGCTAAATGGTGCGCCTGGCAGGATTCGAACCTGCGGCCACCTCCTTAGAAGGGAGATGCTCTATCCAGCTGAGCTACAGGCGCTCTTAGAGGACTTTTATACATCTTGATTTGTTTATAATAGCAAAAACTTATAGCATCAAAACAATATCATTATACATAAAAAAAAGCCTGTAAGGCTCTTAAAATAGATGGTCGGAGTGATAGGATTCGAACCTACGACCCTCTGGTCCCAAACCAGATGCGCTACCAAACTGCGCCACACTCCGAAATTTTCTATTATCACGATAGTTAAGTTGATTAATTGGTTATTGGCAATGCCGCTAACTGCTTAATGTTCCTCGCTATCGAGGTGCACATATTAAGGGGTAAAGGTGATTGTGTCAACACCTATTTTCGAATATTTTATAAATTAGCCAAATTATATTAAAATTATCTTGGAGAGCCATTTTTCGGTGGGAATGTTTGCTTATGAACCGAAGTAATTACAGCGTCTATAACTCTTGTGGTAGTTCACCATTCAGCGTGCCACTCAGCACATCAAAAGGCATAAGCCACAGCTTTGCAGAATTTGAGTTGTGGCTATTAGCGTCACCACTTCCATGAATCTGTTGTCTGAGCGCTACAGGTTGTCTGACGTTACCTTGTACAGAATAGACCAACCACACCTGCCCTGCTTGATACGCTTGCGCATAGCTGGTCAACTGATAGGCATCGCTGGCACTGAGCGCACCTGAATGGCTCAGATGCTTCCACTTTATATCGATTACATGGCTGTAGTTACGCGTCTCTTTTGCGCTAGCCATGCTCTGGTTATCGTCATAGGGATGTTTTCTAGCATTTTTCTCCTCACGAATATCATCATTTGGGGTCTGATAAATAAGTAAATCCGGACGGATAGACAGGCACGTCTGTCCTTCTGCATCATTTAGCCACACGCTTTGTGCTTGATGCAGTGCCTGATAATTTTTATTTAGTTGCTCAAACATCGAGGCGATACGTAGGCTTGCCCATTGCTCAAAAGCTTGATTCATATCCATCAATAGACACAAGCGTGGTCGCGATAGAGGTTGAGAGGATAGGCTGGCAGCGATACCGTTGCCGGTTTGTATATCTGAGCGCTGCAATAGCCAGTAAGCCAACTCTAACAATTGCTGCGCGGCCTGTGCTTGTAGCTGACTCAACGGTTGTAGTGCTAGCTGGCGCTTTGCTTGCTGATATACCGACTCTAGGCGCTGCCGCTCATGGTAATTAAGCGCCCGCACTTGTTGCCAGAGCTGTATGGACTTGGGTGGCATGGCTGTTTGCAGGAGCGGTGCCAGCCATACCAGCGCGCTTTTAATCAAACGATTGCTCAGCATGTCTTGACTGAGCACGCTGCGCTCACAGACAAACTTATGCGGTTGTACACTATTGCGGCGCAGTTGCTCTTTGATAAGTAGCCGACCTTGTAGCGTTGCCTGATTATCCACCTGAGCTTGGTAATGCTGGGTCGGTTGATAATGCGCCAAGCGCTGTAAAAACTGGCGAGCGAGCCAATCTGATAGCGATGGTGCAGCTAACGGCAGCGGTGTTACCTGCGAGTTAAATTGACCCAAGCTTTTTGTATTGGCTGATTTACCGTTACGTTGATTACTGCTATTGATCAAATCAGACAGCATGTTTTGTACCCATTGACGGATTTGTCCAATATCGCTATCGCTGTTTTGATGGGGCTCAAAGGACTGCTGCTGCGGGCGACTGGTAGATGCTGAGGCAATTAATTTGGGTAATATCTCAAGCGTCATACCGCTCGGTAACAATACGATACCGATATAATGCCCGACCTTGAGTTGCCATTGTCCCTGTTTTCGTTTAATAGTAAATACAGCAAACTCTTGCGCCATCAACCAATGAAAGTCAGACGCTTGCCAGAAATCGTGCGCCATTAAGCGTTGATGCTCAAATACCGTCATAATATTAGCATCGAGCGCTTTTATTCTGGCGCTATTAGCAATATCGATACTGTTAGCGTTGCTACCTATCGCTTTACTCTCAGACTGTATTACTCTACTCGTCACTAGCTAGCAACCTTATCAATATAAACGCTGGTAGACGGATAGAGTGGCGAACTCGCCTGTTCTTTCGATAAGATCGGCATTAATCCGATAGCTACCAGTGTTAATCGATTGTCCTAAAAAGGCATTATGACCGTTAAATAATGGATTGGGTCGCACGTCATTCGTTTGATGATTTATCTCGTCATCCACATGATCACTAATCTGCGCTTGGCTATCTTGAATGAACTGTGCCTTCATCGGCTGCGGCTCATCTCTAAACACATACTGCAAAATAGCCACTTGCCCGCCAGCCGCTTGCGCCAATTGCGGAATAATTTGCTCCACCAATACAGTTTGTAGCTGCGCCAAACTCTTTACGTTGAACAAAAACGCATGACCCAATTGCGCCTCCGCCCCCAATGCTTGGGTTATGCGCTTGTTTAAACCTGTGAGTAATTTGGCCAAATCTATAACTCCTGCTGTTTGCGTATCTTCTAGGCTTTGCTTGGCGTTGCCAAAAGCGCTGATAATGGGTAACAGTTCGGGCTTAGGCGGACAATCAATGAAACGAAAGCGCCGACGCAAAGCCATGTCTAGTGGCGCTAAAGAATGGTCTTGGGTATTCATCGTGGCGTAGATATCGACATTGGCTGGCACACTAAACGCACGACCAGAATAGGCCAAATTTACGCTCATAGCGTTTGCCATACCAGCGCGCTTATCAGCTTCAATCAGGCTCAGTAGCTCACCAAATACCCGTGAGACGTTGGCTCGGTTGATCTCATCAATCAGCATGGCATAACGCCGTTTTGGGTCACGCGCAGCACGCTGACAAAGCTTGAGGAACGCCCCATCTTGAATGGCATAGCTCATCTGTGCTTGACTATTACCCGTCTCAGAACGGTGACTGACATGACCAGAAGCTGCCATAACGGGTCGAATACCTTCAACAAACTCTTCATAACCATAGGCTTGGTGAAAACTGACCATACTAAAACGCTGCTCGCTAAAAGCTTGGTATTGGCTTGCGGTATTGTCACGCTGCGCTTGCTGAAACTCTGCCAATTGCTGCGCTAAGTTGCTTAATAAATCCATACTTTCGGGTAGCAAGTACCAAGCGCCGCTATTGTCTTTATCAAAGTAAG
Source organism: Psychrobacter sp. Sarcosine-3u-12 (assembly GCF_002836005.1). NCBI lineage: Bacteria > Pseudomonadati > Pseudomonadota > Gammaproteobacteria > Moraxellales > Moraxellaceae > Psychrobacter > Psychrobacter sp. Sarcosine-3u-12. The sequence continues at coordinate 31,880 of NZ_PJBY01000067.1, read as the reverse complement.
CTTGGCTAGCACGGTTTTTATACGTCACGGTTTTTGAGCTGCTAGGACTGTGCATTTGCAGCACCGACCATGCCGTATTACTTAAGTTCTTCTCACGCGCATTTTGGGCAGCTTTGGCAACGAAAAATTCATGACTGACAATCTCAGGTACTTTTATAAGATCTTGTTTTTCAGAGTGAAAATCTAAAAATATCAAACATACCACATCACGCCAGCTTAACGTTTGTAATAGCTGTGCCAGCAAATCAGCATCGTTCGCTCTCGGTAAATAGTCGGTATATTGCTGAGCAATTTGGAGCAATTGGTAGGTTTTACCAGTACCAGCGACGCCGGTATAAATGATATTGGTTGGCTCATGAATAGACATCTCAGGCATAACTTCTTCCGGCAATCACAATGGAAATAAAAAATGATAAATAACGCGTGCTAAAATACCACTATCAAGTCATGGTTATTTTGCACTCAACATCGCTAGCCACTTAATCTAGCAAATAACTTCGTCTAAAAATATCTTATGATCTCTCATAACGCCCAATCAATGCTAATGCTATGGTTACGTTACTGCCATTTAATAAGCGCAGCAGTTCATGCTAATAATAGTAGCCACATCTAGGTTGAGGTACCATAGTCGCCATAGCGGCTACGATAACATGCACTACATTTGAAACTATAATGAACAATGTATCATGCTAGAAATTTTACTTAACCCATCTAAAGAAGGATTTTTGTATGTCAGGATTATTAAAAAAACTCCCTAGCAAGCTGAGCAATAAATTGCCAGCTACCGTATCTGACAGCACAAAATCGCCAGTCGAAAAGCCCAAGAGCACCCTAAAGCCTGTGAACAATCAATTTACCAAACTCTTATCAGTGACAAAATATTTACCCGCTGGTGCACGCTCTACTATTTTATCCAAAGCGTTTGGCAAGGTTGTACCTTATGTCGGCACAACGGGCGTCTATTATGAAACGGTCGACCCCAACCAAGTCGTGGTCAGCTTAAATAATAGCAAAGCGGTGCAAAACCATATCGGCTCTATCCACGCCGTTGCCATTACCCTACTGGCTGAAACCGCGACTGGCTTTATTTTAGGTCTAAACCTACCTTCTGACCGCGTATTATTGATTAAATCGTATTCGGTGAATTTCTATCGCCCAATCAAAAAAGGTCAAGTGGCTGCAGTGGCGACCTTGTCTGATGAGCAACGCTTGGACATTTTGAACACGCCAAAAGGTGAAATGGTTATTCCTTGCGTGATTCATGACCGCGAGTCTGATAGTGAGCGTGACCCTATCGTCGTTGAAATGCTCTGGGCTTGGGTGCCAAAATCAGAGTTAGAAGCACGCCGTCAAGGACAAAATAATAAGTCCAAATTCGAGACTGAGACTGCTGCAACAGACGGCGTTACAACCGAAAACGATGATAAAATCGAAAGCAAATGATAACGTAATAACAGACATAACAACGACTGCGCTATTAACGACTTTTTTTATAGCGCACTTTTAATCCATAAACTTATACCATTCACACACAAAAATGAAAGTAGCGAGTAAAACGGCTGAAAGTACTACTTACCGTAGACTAAACGCGTTTGACAAGGCTAATCATAATTTTTAGGTTTGGTATTATAATAAGGAGACAGCGATGTCCACATATACTCATAAACTTACTGCCAATTTATCCAAGGCGCTCTTAGTGGCTGCGTGCTCATTAGGATTTGCCGTTAGCGCCAATGCAGCACCCGCAACCAATAACTCAACCATGACTAAATCTAGCCCTGTCTTTTTGGGTGATGGCGGCAACTATCCATTTTCAGAAGCGGTACGCGTCGACGACACTTTATACATGTCTGGGCAAATCGGTTTTAAAGATGGCAAATTGGTCAAAGGCGGTATCAAAGCCGAAACCAAACAAGCCTTAGATAATATCAATGAAACCTTGTTAAAATACGGCTATCAAAAGTCAGACATCGTCAAATGTATGGCGATGCTGACCGACATGGACGATTTTGATGATTTTAATAAAGTCTATAAAGCTGAATTGGCTAAGCCCTACCCTGTACGCTCCGCCTTTGGTGTTGCAGAGTTAGCGGCGGGTGCTAGCGTTGAAGTTGAATGCACTGCTGCAAAATAGTAGCGCTATTAAAAGTAAGCCAAACTGGCTTTTTTCGTTACACGGTTATTGAGTCAATTGACCTGACGTTGACTCAATAACCGTTCTGCTTTATACAATCACGCTTTATACAATCATATCGTCAGTGAGTGCGCTTTCTTTGGTCACTCGCAATACTTCTTCCAATGTTGTCCTTCCTGCGATAACTTTACGCAACCCATCAGCACGTATCGATGGTGTCTGCTGGCGGGCGTACTCTTCTAGCTCGTACTCCGCCGTATTGCTATGAATCATCCGCCGCAAAGTATCATCAACGGGAACGACTTCATATATCGCGGTACGCCCTTTAAAGCCTGAATTATTACATTTATCACAGCCAACGGGTTTGGGTAAGTTAATCGTCTGTGCTATTAAACTTTCAGCATGTAACCCTATACCAATTTCAGTAAATAATTTGGCTTGTTCGCTATCAGCAGGCTGCCACGTATGGCAATGCGTGCATAGCGTACGTACCAAACGCTGGGCGACCACACCGATGAGTGATGAGGATAATAAAAATGGCTCTACGCCCATATCTTGCAAGCGCGTCACCGCACCGATGGCGGTATTGGTATGCAAGGTTGATAATACCAAATGTCCTGTCAACGATGCCTGTACCGCAATCTCAGCGGTTTCTAAATCGCGAATCTCACCGACCATCACCACGTCTGGATCCTGACGCAACATCGCGCGCAGACTCTTGGCAAAGGTCATATCGACCTTATTATTGACTTGCGTCTGCCCAATACCATCGAGCTGAAACTCAATCGGATCTTCGGCGGTCAAGATATTACGAGTTTGGTCATTGAGATCCGTCAATGCTGAGTATAGCGTGGTGGTTTTACCCGAACCTGTCGGTCCTGTCACCAAAATAATGCCATGCGGACGATGAATCAAACGCTTTAGCTCGGTGTAGTCGTTATCAGACAGTCCCAAATAGGTCATGTTGAGGCGACCCGCTTGCTTGTCTAATAAACGCATGACCACGCGCTCACCAAAGCTCGATGGTAAGGTCGATACCCGCACATCTACTTCTCGCCCTGCTAAGCGCAAGCTGATACGCCCATCTTGCGGTACGCGCTTCTCCGCGATATCAAGCTTGGCCATGACTTTAATACGTGAGACCAATAATGGTGCCAACTGGCGTTTTGGGGTAATAATTTCTTTTAACTCGCCATCGACGCGAAAGCGCACGACCAGACGTTTTTCAAAGGTTTCAATATGGATATCTGAAGCGCTAAGGCGAATCGCTTCGGACAACAGCGCATTAATCAGCCGAATAATTGGCGCATCGTCTTGCTGATCCATCAAGTCTTCAGTCTCAGGCACGCTATCTGCTAAACTATCGAGATCGGGATGATCTTCAAGCCCAGCGGCGATGTGCTGTGATTCGCCCGTATTGCCTGCATAAGCGGCGTTCATACGTCTTTCAAAGTCATCGGCACTGATGCTCTCGTAAGTCGGCACACCGCGTATGCCTTGCTGCTGTAAAAAGCGCACCGCCTCATTAATCGCTGATAACGGCGTGGCTTTGGTCAGCACTAAAGTCGCTGGCAGCTCAGGATCAATAGCAAGAATGGCCAAGAGTTGATGGCGTTTGGCAAAACTGTACGGCAGTTGCATCATATAGACGACCTGATAAATAGATATAACGGCAGAAATAAAAGCCTTTTCATGCCTCAAAAAGGCATGGCGCACTTCATTAACTAAACCCAAAAAGACTGCAAGTAAGCGCGCATGAGTTTGTTATAATAGCATTTTGTTTTGGGCGAGTAGCATTTTATGTGGCTGGCGTATTTGCTGACCACTTTATACTCAATAAGACTATCATGTGATTTCTTATTTTGCTGACAATGCGTTACTATTAGTCAGTTAGTTAGTAATTACCAGTAGTCAGTAATTACCAGCGATGAGTTAACGGCTAATCAATAACTAGTGATTAACGCTCGCTTCTTTAACGCTCATATCATTAACGTTAATTTTTCTGTCAACCTTGCACGCTCGCTATTAGGATTTTCAGTTATGTCACAGGCTCCCACTACTACCAACCCTATACCACTTTCCCAAGACACCTTCACTGTCGGTAGCCGTACGTTTTCGTCGCGGCTGTTGGTCGGTACTGGCAAATATAAAGACATGACCGAGACAGGGGCTGCCATTGGCGCCTCAGAAGCAGAAATTGTCACGGTCGCCATTCGTCGCACCAATATCGGTCAGAATAGCGATGAGCCCAATTTGCTTGATGTAATCTCCCCTGATAAATACACTATTTTGCCCAATACTGCCGGCTGTTTTGACGCCGAAACTGCGGTACGGACTTGCAAGCTGGCTCGCGAATTATTGGGTGGACATAATCTGGTTAAGCTGGAAGTCTTGGGTGATGAAAAAACCCTTTATCCCAATATCATGGAAACCTTAAAAGCAGCAAAAGTACTGATTGATGATGGTTTTGAGGTCATGGTATATACCTCAGACGATCCAATTGTTGCACAAGAGCTTGAAAGCATGGGCTGCGTGGCAATTATGCCGCTTGGTAGCTTGATTGGCTCAGGTCTTGGTTTGCTCAATCGCCACACCCTTAGCCTCATTGTTGAAAATGCCAAAGTGCCAGTGCTAGTTGATGCTGGTGTCGGTACGGCTTCTGATGCCGCGATTGCCATGGAGCTGGGCTGCGATGGCGTATTGATGAACTCAGCGATTGCCAATGCCAAAGACCCCGTGATGATGGCTCATGCGATGAAACATGCTGTCTGGGCAGGACGTCAGGCTTTCTTAGCTGGTCGTATGCCGATGCGCAAAATGGCGACTGCCAGCTCGCCACAAACGGGCTATTTTTTCCAGTAGCTATTGACTGGCTGTCATCACTTTTTAATATATATTTTTGATGAAAAGCCAGTTATAAAATAATAAGATAGAGGCAATGTAATGTAATGCTACTCGGTGCGATGACACTGGAGCTATGATACTTTAAAAGCATTGTTTTAGTCGTCAGCCAAATAGCCACTTATTAATGACGGTCAGCCCACAGTAAAGGTCGATACAAAAAAACCAAGTGCAAGCGATACCCTCGTATGGTTTGCACTTGATTAACGCTGTAGCAGCTTTATAGTGGGTAGACTCCATAATTTTTACTGATAACTTATCGCCATAAAAGGATTTATTATGCGACTTCTCACCGCTGTTGACCAGTTGTTCTTACTTCTTGAGTCGCGTAAACAGCCCATGCACGTGGGGGGCTTGTTCTTATTTGAATTACCACAAGATGGACAAAATGCGAACGGTGACTTCGTCTACAAGCTGGTGCAGCAAATGCAAAATGCCACAGTACCACCGAGCTTTCCCTTTAACCAAGTGCTCGAAAGACTGCTGTTTTGGAAGGAAGATGATCAATTCGATGTCGAACATCACTTTCGTCATGTAGCGCTGCCCAACCCCGGACGTGTCCGTGAGCTGTTGATGTACATCTCCAAAGAGCATAGCCGATTGCTAGACCGCGCCATGCCATTGTGGGAATGTCACGTGATAGAGGGTATCTTGCCTGAGTCCGAGGGTAGCCCTGAACGTTTTGCGTTGTATTTCAAAATCCATCATTCGTTGGTCGATGGTGTTGCTGCCATGCGTCTGGTCGAAAAGTCCTTGTCGCAATCGCCGACTGAACCTGTCAGTTTGCCCATATGGTCGCTGATAGCGCGTCACCGTAAGTCAGTGGATAAGTTATTACCCGCTGGACGCTCAGTGCGCAGTATCGTAAAAGAGCAACTGTCTACCATCAAGCCGGTCTTTACCGAGCTGATCGATAACTTTAAGCATAACGGTGATGAAGATTACGTCGGCACCTTTGATGCGCCAATGAGTATTCTTAATCAGCGTATCTCAGCCTCGCGGCGCATTGCCGCTCAATCTTATGACATTCAGCGCTTTCGTACTATCGCTGATGCGTTTGAGGTTAACGTCAATGATGTGGTGCTCGCTGTTTGTTCGGGGGCATTACGTCGCTACTTGCTCTCTATGAATGCCCTGCCGACCAAGCCGTTAATTGCCTTCGTGCCCATGTCATTACGCTGTGATGAGAGCGCCTCAGGCAATCAAATCTCATTTTTGATGGCCAATTTGGGCACGCACTTAGACGACCCAGCCAAGCGTTTACAATTGATTTATAAGAGTGTGAATAGTGGTAAGCGTCGTTTTAGACGGATGAATAAAGCGCAAGTTATCAACTACAGCGCCATTGCCTATGCATGGGAAGGCATCAATGTGCTGACAGGTTTATTCCCAAGGAAGCAGGCATTTAACCTTATTATCTCTAATGTGCCGGGCTCCAAAAAGCCGCTATATTGGAATGGTGCACCGCTAAAAGCGCTATACCCAGCCTCAATCATCGTCGATGGTCAAGCGCTGAATATCACGCTTTCTAGCTATCAAGATAAAATTGAATTTTGTATCACTGCTTGTAGCAAACTGCTACCGCATCTGCAAGATATGCTAGGGTTGCTCGAAGATGAGCTGAGTTTATTAGAAGGTATTAGTGACGCCAAGACTGTAGCGGCCAGTTAATAAAGCGTTTAAGTAGTAAAACGTTTAAGCAGTAAAACATGACGCAATAAAAAAGCTGGCACCATTATGGTGCCAGCTTTTTTATTGCTAAAAACTCGAAGACTAGCCCTAGAACATGCACTAGCAAAACAGTATTAATTACTCATCATTTGAGCAATCTCATACCATCACTAGCTCGTCGTTAACTGACTAGACTGCGTCGCCCCATGTTGGGACAACCACCTGCATCAACGGCTTTAATAATTTGATGTTACAAGCAAAGATAGAGCCTGAGGTCATCGAGTTGTGAGCGCCTGTATGATCGACGACCACACCACGTGCTTCGGTCACGATAAGCTCACCGGCCGCAATATCCCAAGGCTTGATAGACATCTCAAAGTAGCCATCAAAACGACCAGCTGCTACATAACACAAATCAAGCGCAGCAGAGCCTAAACGGCGAATCTGGCCACCAGACTCCGAGATTTTTAGCAGGCTTTCAAAATGCTCTTTGGCATAAGAGACAACTTCACCATTGCGTTTGCGCTCAAGCGGATGACCAGTAGTAAATAAACCACCATCAATCGTTTTGCGCTCGCTCACTTGCATACGGCGATTGTTCAAGCGTGCGCCTTTACCACGGCTAGCAGAGAACATCTCATCACGGACAGGATCATAGACAACGCCATGTTGAGTCACGCCTTTATGCTGTACCGCGATAGACACACAAAACTGCGGCACGCCATGAACGAAGTTTTTGGTGCCATCTAGCGGATCGATAATCCAGCACCAGTCAGCATCTTCGCCGCGACCTTCTTGCATACCAAACTCTTCACCCAGGTACGAGTGATTTGGATAGCTGGCTTTTAGGGTTTCAATGGTCAGCTCTTCGCTAAAGCGATCAATACGCGTGACCAATCCATCAAGCCCTTTCGACTCGATATCTAATTCAATTTTGTGGCGGTTTTGATGCGCATATAAAATCTCTTTACCAACTTTTTCAGCAGTACGCGCTGCGATGACGACCATGGGTTCCATAAATAACCTATTTGCTTGATGAATGAATAAAACATTTACTTGATGAATAACTGTCAAAAATAATACTAAATCTGTGCTCACAACATACCAATCAGCCGCCGCATCACACGACTGCTATGCGATCAAAAAGACGTCGTTTTTAAAAATCCAGCCTTTAAAAACAATAACCGCATTATACTAAAATTGTTCGATAGAGACGAAAAAACCTTCACGTTCACTAAGCCAACCACTATTTTAATGGTCGTCACAAACTGCGCAAGTTGTAAAAAAGTCAGCACCCACGGCTAAGCAGGCGTTATATCTGTTGGTTATATGATTATCTTTTTTCGATCTTTATAATTAAAACAGTAACCTTTAAAGCTTTTTATAAATCCATTTCCGCGATATAAAATTACGACAATAACGTTTGCAGTTGACTGACCACACCATCAGCGTCTAAACCACAGTCAGCCCATTGCTCGACTTGAGAGCCGTGGGCGATAAAGCGATCAGAGATGCCAATATTAGAGACAGCTGGACGATTGGCTTTAAAAGCAGCAGATTCGTTCAGCAAATACTCATTGACCGCACTACCCGCGCCGCCCATTATCATATGTTCTTCTAAAGTGGCTATATGACTAATACCTTGCTCAATTAAGGTTTCGAGCAATTGAGTATCTAACGGTTTTACCCAGCGCATATTGACGACATGTATCTGACAGTCTGATTCTATATTATCATTAATAAGACTTTCTGCCGCTTGCTGAGCCGTCGCAACCATCGTACCAAATGCCAATAATGCCAGTTTTTTAGGGGCATCAGCACTACCTAATACCGACTCTACCACTGCCTCGCCGATGTTGTAAGTTTGCGCTGGCTGAGTAATAGTAGCCCCAGTACCGACGCCGCGTGGATAGCGTACGGCTGTACATCCTTGGTACTCATAACAAGTATTAAGCAAATGGTAGCATTCATTTTCATCTTTTGGCGCGGCAACCAGTATATTGGGCACGCAGCGTAAAAAGGCAAAATCAAACACGCCAGCATGAGTAGCGCCGTCTTCACCGACCAGACCCGCGCGATCGATAGCAAACGTCACATCGAGGTCTTGCAAAGCGACATCATGAATTAGCTGATCGTAACCACGCTGCAAGAATGTCGAATAAATCGCGACAATAGGTTTAACGCCTTGGGTCGCCATACCAGCGGCCAGCGTTACGGCGTGTTGCTCAGCGATAGCGACATCGAAAAAGCGCTCGGGGAAATGACGAGCAAAGTCGATCATCCCCGAGCCTTCTTCCATTGCTGGAGTAATTGCCAGTAACTTATCGTCTGCCGCTGCTTTGTCACATAGAAACTGACCAAATACTTGTGAGTACTTTAAGGCAGGCCTAGTTTTTGGACGGTTAGTTTCTGGAATATCAGCTTTTTGAGTATTGGTTGCTGCAGCTTTATGTTCTGTAGGTTTCACTTCATCAGGCAATTTACTGATAGCATGGTAGCCGACTGGATCTAATTCTGCTGGCGCAAAGCCCTTACCTTTAGTGGTATAAATATGGACTAAGACCGGACCCTTTACTTGCTTGGCAAGCGACAATACTCGTAACAGCTCGGGGATATTATGACCATCAAAGGGGCCAAAATAGGTAAAGCCAATCGCTTTAAATAGATTGTCTTCTAACTGCGGCACTTCACGCTGCTCTGTATGGCGTTTGCGGCGGTCAAAGGCCTGCATATCAGGACGGTGACACAGCACAGGCTCGCCAGTATCAGAGATATCAACTTGATAGCCTGACTCCCATAGCATCGCTAAATGCCGGGAAAAGCCACCGATAGAGCAGGATATCGACATATCGTTGTCATTTAAAATAACGAGCAGATCGGCATCTTGTTGCACGGCGTCATTCATGGCTTCAAACGCCATGCCGCCGGTCATAGCACCATCACCAATAATACAAGCCACGGTTTGCGCGCGACCTTGGTAACGCAGCGCTAGACTCATGCCAAGACCAGCTGAGATAGAGGTCGATGAATGCCCAACACCAAAGGTATCGTAAGTCGACTCAGCCCGCTCAGGGAAAGCCGTCAAACCGTCTTTGGAGCGAATCGTTCCGAGCTTATCGCGGCGACCTGTCAGAACTTTGTGCGCATAGGCTTGGTGACCGACGTCCCAAACAATCTGATCTTGCGGCGCATCTAAGAGATAATGCAGCGCAATCGTCAGCTCAACCACCCCTAAATTGGCACCAAAATGTCCACCACTCTGACCGGCTGAATACAGCAAAAAAAGCCGCAGTTCATCAGCCAAGGTTATCAGCTGCGCGGTAGTGAGTGCTTTTAGGTCAGTAGGCGTATTGATCGCATCAAGTAGCGGCGTTTGGGGACGCGCACGCGGAATCACTGCATACGTCTGTTGCAGACTGGATAGCTTAGCAGCAGACTCAATGGCTGACGCGGATACTGACTGAGACTGTGGGGAATGAGGTGACTGCTGCATAAACCGTACGATACCTACCAATCTGCTGACAAGGGTCTATTTAAAATATTACTATGACTATAAATAACTGAGTGACGTTAATAATAGCAATAATCACGACACCATTATGGATGTCATTGACTATATTGATATCGTTAACTATAAAATTACTGCTAGCAACTATATAATCACGCATAGCAATAAATACGCCGCCATAATAGACGACGATAGTCTTAACGCTGTGACATCAACCGTTGCTATTATGCCTTATTGCCTGGCATCAATATCAGCCGTTAGTGACGACATAGTAATGTAAGGGCAAAGACTTGTCACTGTATCCGTTAAAATAGTATGGCATAATAGCATTTTTTTTTAATTGTCGCTTTAATCATCGTGCGTCGTCTGTGAACTTTGTGTGTTTTTATAATAAGCACAATAAACACACTGCCTTCACGAACCGGTTATACTGATAACACCTTAACCATAATAATATGGCTATGTCAGAATCCGCTACCGCCTCGATGATCGGCTCATGTAGGACATTAATGTCATATCAATTTATTACCAGTGCCACATTACCGACTCGTCACGGCGAGTTTGATATTCATATATTTGAAAATGATGACGGTCAAGAGCATGTAATGCTGACTGTCGGTCTGTCTGTGGTCGATCAACAGACAGAGGCCGCGGGCTTGCAGCAAAAGGATGACGCGCTAGCAGAACGACCTATTCCCTTAGTGCGCATCCACTCTGAATGCTTGACAGGCGATGCTTTTAGCTCACTAAAATGCGACTGTGGCCCTCAGCTCAATACCGCGATGCAAGCGATACAAGAGACTGGGTGCGGCGCTATTTTATACCTGCGCCAAGAGGGTCGCGGCATTGGGCTGACCAACAAGATTCGTGCCTATGCCCTGCAAGATCAAGGGCATGATACCCTAGATGCCAATCTGATGTTAGGCTTGCCTGCTGACGCGCGCGTTTATGATATGTGCAGCCCGATGCTCGCCCATGTGGGCGTTGATGCGGTGAGACTCATTACCAACAACCCAGACAAGGTCGCTTACTTGACTGGCCATGGTATCAACGTCGTGGAGCGCGTACCATTGGTCGTCGGCGTCAACGACATGAATGCAGACTATCTGGCTACCAAGCGTGATCGCATGGGTCATCTACTCGACAAAGATTTCAATACCGCCCTACACCTGAATAAATAGATATTTTTATGAGTACTTCAAATAGTGATAATTCTCCAAATCTGTCAGCAGCAGATTCAACGACCCCAACCAAAAATGACATCATGCGTGTGCGTGAATTTTTGGTCGATTTACAAGCGCGTATCTGTCAAGCCTTAGAAGCACAAGAGCGTGACGGCAGCAGCAACACTAAACCCGCTACCTTTGTGCCTGATGACTGGGAGCGCCCCGAGGGCGGCGGTGGACGTTCATGCGTGCTGGCAGATGGCGAGGTGATTGAAAAAGCAGGGGTCATGTTTAGCCATATTCATGTCCATAACTTGCCCGCCTCCGCCACCGCGCGTCACCCCGATATTGCAGGTCGCAAAGCACAAGCGATGGGCGTGTCGCTGGTAGTGCATCCCAAAAACCCCAATGTCCCTACTAGCCACGCCAATGTACGCTTGTTCGTCGCCGAAGCCGAGGGCGAAGACCCCATTTGGTGGTTTGGCGGTGGCTTTGATTTGACACCTTTTTATCCAGTACTAGCGGACTGTGTCCATTGGCATCAAGTCTGTCATGACCTCTGTGCGCCCTTTGGCGATACTGTCTATCCTGACTTTAAGCAATGGTGCGATGAGTATTTTCATTTGCGTCATCGTGATGAGCAACGCGGTATCGGCGGGCTGTTTTATGATGATGTCAATACGGAGAGTCGCGGCTGGGACTTTGACACCTGCTTCAACTTCATGCAGGCGGTCGGCAACGGTTATCTTGACGGTATATTGCCCATTTTTGAGGCACGTAAAGAGACGCCCTATACCGAAGCGCAGCGTGAATTCCAGCTCTATCGTCGTGGCCGCTATGTCGAATATAACCTTGTATATGATCGAGGCACGCTATTTGGACTACAAAGCAACGGACGCATTGAATCTATCTTAGTCAGTATGCCGCCACTGGCCAGCTGGCATTACCGCTTTGAACCTGCCGCAGGAACGCCTGAGTTTGAGCTGACTGACTTTTATTTAAAACCTCGTGAATGGTTGACTTTATAGTCCTTGTTGGCATAATAATAAACAAGTGTCTCAGTTTATAAAAAGTGACGCCACTTTAATAAGGTCAGCTTATAGAGCTGGCCTTTATTCTGTAAGCCCTACTCAGCTTTTATAATTGTCTACAATCCTATCAATAGTAGCTATTTTGACAGTACTGCTATATATAGTGATATATATAGTGAAACGGCATTTTATTTAAGATCAGTATTTGAGGCCAGCATTTGCAGGCCACTCTATAGTTGCTCCAATTTAAAAGAGGTACAAGGCAACTGAGTGCCGATATATATGCAATACTTCAAGCGAGGTTAACGCTGTAACTTTTTTAAATTGGAGCAACTATAATACTATTAATAACATTTAAAGGAGTAATATACATGGCAAAGGTTCAAGCCCACCACTCATTGAAATCTATCTTCGGCATCACTCTAATGGCAGCAGCTCTAGGTTTGACCGCTTGTAGCAGTCCCGCTGACCCTGATATCAAAGCCCGCCAAGACAGTATGAAAAGCTGGGGCGATGCGACAGGTATCATGGGTGATATGGTTAAAGCCCCAGATACTTTCGATGCTGAGGTCTTCAAAGAACAAGCTGCTTTCTTAGCAGAAGATGCGAGTAAGCCTTGGAGTCATTTTGAAAACCAAGAAGCCGTTGGTAATGCCACTGACGCCGTCTGGAGCAATGTTGAGGAGTTCCGCGCTGAAGCAGATAACTTCCAAAAAGTCACTGCTGATCTAAATACAGTCGCGCAGACAGCCACGACAGTGGAAGATATACAACCAGCCTTTAAAGAAGTTGGCGCCAGCTGTAAGTCATGCCACACTGATTTTAGAGCCAAAAAAGACTAAACCACTGGTTATGACGTTATAAGCAGACTGCTAAAAAGCCGCCCTATGATAGGGCGGCTTTTTATTAAGTTGGCTCAGTATTACAGACTGTACCTCTTATTGATTGACACGTTCCTGCTCATTGAGTTTATTTACAATCGCTTTTACAGAAGGATCACTCAAATCGATCGTACGTATGGGGAAAGGAATATTCACCCCTGCCGCATCTAAGGCATTCTTAATCTCTACGATTACTTGGTGAATAGAGGCGACTTTATTCGCTTGTGTGCCATCTTCGATGAACCAACGCACCATTAAATCGATTGAGGAGCCACCAAAACCTGTCGCAATCACGCTTGGATTGGCTTTAGTAGAGACACTATCCACTTTATCCAGCGCCCGTAAAATTTCAGCCTTTGCTGCTTCGATATCATCTTCGTAACCAATACCAACGGCGACTTGTAGACGGCGCTGCTTATAGGCGGTATTCACAGTCAATGCTGAGGTATACAAATCCGAGTTTGGAATAACCACTTGCCGACCGTCATAAGTCTTGATGGTGGTCGCACGGATTTTGATGTCTTCAACCGTCCCTTCATACTCGCCTGAAACAATCTGATCGCCAATACGAAATGGCTCTGAGATAAGTAGTAAAATACCAGATAGTAAGTTTTGAAAAATATCCTTAAAAGCAAAACCAATGGCGACCGAACCAATACCGAGCGCACCAATAAGCTTGGCAGGTGTAAATCCTGGTACGGCAATGACCATGGCAATCATAAAACCAATAAAGATAATCAGTGCACCGCCTACCCGCTGAAACACTTTAACTAAGTTTTGATGACGACTGCGGCTACCTAATAATTTATAAACGATTTTTTTGAAGACAATCGATAAAAACCAAAAAATCAGGATAACGATGAGCGAAGCCACAAAATACGGTATACGCTCAACAAAGCCAATCAGTATTCCATTCGCTGAATCGATGATGCTTTGATACGTCAACGCATCTGTCGTTGTCGATCCAGCAACTGTCTCACTACTTACTGCGGTTTCTGCCTCAGAGGTAGGCATTCAGGTGTCACTCCTTTGATTTGTTAACTTTTTAATTCAATGATACACAATCGTTGTTATTTGTCAGGTCCTAAAAACTAGCCCATCAAATCGGCTTGTACGATCTCAATCCAATAGCCGTCAACGTCTTTGATAAAGGCGATGTTTTTCATGCTGCCATCTTCGGGACGTTTTTTGAATTCGACATTATTTTTATCAAACCAAGCCACCGCTTCATCTAGGTTCGGGACGCTAAAGCAGATATGTCCAAAACCTTGTGGCTCACTATTACCATCATGATAGCTAAAGTCAGATTTAGTCTCGGTACCATAATTATGGGTCAACTCTAAAATACCGCGCTGACGGAAGGCAAAGATTTCTAAATCTTCACCGGCGGGTAAATTCTCACGCTCGCTGTCAGTCAGCTTGGCTAAGAAATATAAATCAAATTCCATCTCAGGGAACTTTTTTACTGCCAGTAGCGTCATACCGAGCACGCCAGTATAAAACTCCAATGATTTAACAGGGTCTTTTACCCGTAGCATGGTGTGGTTAAAGGTAAAGCCTGAAGTCTGTGCAGAGATGGGCTGAATGCCAGCGGTATTTACACTGCTAGCTGGCTGCGCTATCGTTGCTTCATTATTATTGGTTGAATTGGACGCTGACGTAGACATAGTTATCCTAATAGTTGACAAGTTATGGAAGTTAAAAATCAGCAAATCACGCTATTTGTGATTTGCTTAACTCTCTCATCATAATAAAAAATGGCAGGACTAATGATAGGATTTTGTAAGAACTTATAATCTATACAGTCAATCTATATGGATAGTTATATTCAATTATTAAACACAAGCGCGCTAGCCTCACCCAAAATAAAGGTAAGGCTAGCGCTATTTTATTGATAATATTGACAATAGAATAGCCATTAACTTTATAACGACTAACTATCTAAAAACCGTACCTTCCCTGTTTCTAAATCATACTCTGCGCCAACGACCAATAACTGACCACTGTTGGTCAAGTCTTCTAGCGCCCGCGAACCATGCTTAAGCTGGCTGACCGACATGCGCACGTTGGCACTTATTGAGCGATTGACCAATTCATCAGCATCGACATCTTGCCCATTGGCAGTAGCAAGCTCATGTAAGTTATAAACGCTTGGGCGGATACGATCGACGATTGACTGTAAATTGGGCGAGTAATTTTGCTCAGGGTTGATCAGTGCATCGACACAAGCAGTGACGGCGCCGCAATGCGAATGTCCCAAGACCACGACCAACTTTGTACCGAACTTTTCGGCGGCAAATTCTACTGAACCGATTTGCGAAGGCGCAACCACGTTACCTGCTACCCGAATCACAAACAAATCACCCAAGCCTTGATCAAATACAATTTCGACCGGTACTCGGGCATCGGAGCAACCCAAAATGATGGCTAACGGGTCTTGATTACTCACCAGTTCTGGTCGTCTTTGCATCATTGGATCAGTGTTGGTGAGGCTATCCATGTAGCGCGTATTGCCTTCTTTTAGCAGTTCGAGCGCTTCTTGACCTGTTTTTGGGCGGATATCAGTAGGCATAAGGGTTCCTTGATTATAAAATGATTAGAATAATAAATCTCTTTTTTTGACCATGGCTTGGCTAAGCGTTTTGCCCGACATATCAGGCTTCCTGTATTTCTTAACCACAAAATTATTGTATAGGAATAAAGGGAGAAAAATCATAAAAAAATTGCTTTTAATCTCGTTATTTAAAGATGGTCATGGCTGGTAAAGCGGCAGTCAGTCACATTAAAATAACCAATAATAAGCCTGTGACACTAGGGTCTGTTGAACATTCAAATGTGGAACTGGCAGTGGCTATTTTTTAGACAATACGCAGTGAAATTTTTGACGCCTAGTCATTCTAGGTTAGATAATTTCGCCATGTATTGGCAAAAAATAGCTCTGCCCTAAAAGGCTGATGCTCAAATCACCCCAAACGTTGTTGTAAACCTAGCTAAGGTCTCGACATTATCGTCGGTTTACGCCTGATTTGATAAAAGGTTTGGGACGATTTTAGCGATCAGCAGTCCTAATATTTGAATGTTCAACAGACCCTAAGAATGCTAAGAAGAAAGCAAAGGTTATCAGAACGAATTTTTGGCCCATAATAAAATGGTATGGCGAACTTATAACGAACTTGCACTGATTTATATCAAGGGTTTGTTATAATACGCAGCAACCAGACCACGCTTACGCTCAGGCCAGTCATCGAAATTGCAGCGATTTTATTTGGTCGCGGCCCCAGTCTATCGAGCGCTTAGGAAACTATATTATGAATGACTCATCTATGAACACACATAGAACTTCTATGCCGCCGAACGCCGATAAGGTGCTGCTACAACTGACTGGTCTAAAAAAAACCTACGATCAAACCGAAGTGCTAAAGGACATCAATCTCGATATCAAGCATGGTGAGTTTTTGACACTGCTTGGGCCATCAGGCTGTGGCAAAACGACGTTGCTGCGCTTGATTGCTGGTTTTGAGCAACCAAACGCTGGGGCGATTTATCTAGATGGTGTACAGATGGCAGGCTTGTCAGCCGATAAGCGTCCGGTCAATACCGTGTTTCAACAGTACGCCTTATTTCCGCATATGACCGTTGCGCAAAATGTTGCTTATGGTCTTAAACTTAAAAAAATTCCTAAAGACGAGATTCAAACGCGGGTGCGTGAGATGCTGGCCATGGTGCAGTTAGAGCATTTGGCCAATCGCAAACCGCAAGATTTATCCGGTGGTCAGCAGCAGCGTGTGGCGATCGCACGGGCGGTGATTAATCGTCCTAAACTATTATTACTTGATGAACCGCTGTCGGCGCTCGACCACAAGCTGCGTTTGCAAATGCAGTCTGAGCTCAAACGCTTGCAGCGCGAACTGGGCATCACCTTTGTCTTCGTCACTCATGACCAAGAAGAAGCGCTGTCAATGTCAGACCGTATCGCGGTGATGAAAGATGGCAGATTCCAGCAGATTGGCACGCCTATTGAGATTTATGAAACCCCCGCCAATTTATTTACCGCCAAATTCATCGGTGAGACCAATTTATTCAGAGCAGAAGTCAAAGGCGTCTACGCTGACCAGCCAGATCGTGATGGACAAGTCAGCAATGGGCGTATCGAAGTCGAAGTATGTGAATCGCAAGCGCAAGACGGACCGACGACATTACGTAATTTGCGTCGTCCGGACTTTGCTAATGATGTGCAAGTGGGCGATATCGTAAACTTACTGCTGCGCCCTGAAGATTTACGGATTTATGATCCCAATGATAACGCCCACGCTGGATTACTGGGCCGCGTCATCGAGAGTAATTATAAAGGTAGCACCTTAGACTCGATTATTGAACTCGCAAACGGTCATATTATTAAAGCCTCTGAATTCTTTGATGAAGATGACCCAAGTTTTGATTACAAGTTAAATGAAGCGGTCAAGGTCTCATGGGTGGATGGCTGGGAATGGGTGCTACCAGATGACGATTCAATCGACCAGTCAACCGCCAATTCGAGCGAACATCAAGGCATGTCTGTGCAAAAGGATGTCAGCTAATGGCAGCTAATAGCCGTTTCAATTTGGGCAACAAAAGTCCTTTTCGGACCGCAACGCTATGGCTGATCTGGGGCTGGTTGCTTATTTTTGCGTTATTGCCAAATATATTGGTCATCGCTGTCAGCTTTCTGACTCGCGATAGCAGCGCTTTTATTAGCTTGCCTGTCAGTATCGACAGCTATGTACGCATGATTGATCCGCTGTATTTTGAGGTATTTGTCCATTCGTTATGGATGGCAGGTATCACCACGGTCATCTGCTTGCTGCTCGGTTATCCTTTTGCTTGGCTGGTCTCTAAAGCCAATGTACGTTGGCAGCCGCTATTGATGATGATGCTCATCCTGCCGTTTTGGACGAACTCTCTAGTACGTACTTATGCCCTCAAACTGCTGTTTGCCAATAATGGCTTGATTAATAAATTGCTGCTAACGATAGGCGTGATTGATAGCCCTATCGATATTTTATACACGCAGGGCGCGGTCATAGCAGGACTGACCTATTTATTATTTCCTTTTATGGTATTACCGTTATATGCGGTCTTTACTGACTTGCGCAATGACATGCTACTGGCCTCGCAGGATCTGGGTGCTTCGAAAACGCAGACATTTTGGCATGTGGTACTACCATTGACCACACCTGGGATTATCTCAGGGGTGCTTTTAGTCTTATTACCCGCGATGGGCATGTTCTATGTGGCCGATATTTTGGGCGGCTCCCGTAACTTGTTGGTTGGTAATATTATCAAAAATCAATTTTTGGATGCGCGTGATTGGCCGTTTGGCGCAGCTGCCAGCGTATTATTGACCCTAGCGATGGCCGTACTATTACTCGCTTATCGTGCCAGTAGTCGCCGCATCGGCAAGACCGACTTTAATGAGGTGGCTTAATGTCTAATAACTCATTAAAGAACTCACCCGTGAAGAACAAGCGTCACATCAAGAAACCTAGCATCGGCAGCATAGCGGCTAAAGGCTATCTCGGACTGATTTATGCTTTGCTATATCTGCCCATTATTGTCCTAGTGGTGATGTCATTTAACAAGTCAAAAATTGGCTATAACTGGGGCGGGTTTAGCTTAAAGTGGTATGAATCGCTATTTAATAACCAAGCGATGCTCGATGCATTTTGGCACTCTATTGTATTGGGATTGGTGGCAGCCACTGTCTCGACTTTGATAGGCACGCTCACTGCATTAGCCTTACATCGTTATAACTTTCGCGGTAAAGGCTTATTAAATGGACTGTTATTTGTCCTGATGATGTCGCCTGAGATTGTATTGGCTATCTCATTATTGGCGCTGTTCTTGCTGATTGGTCTACAGCTAGGTTTTGTCTCACTACTATTGGCACACATTACTTTTTGCTTACCCTTTGTCGTCATTACTGTCTTTGCACGCTTAAGCAGCTTGGATGAGCGCTTGATGGAAGCTGCAAGAGATTTAGGCGCTAACGAATCAACGATGGTACGTACCGTGCTTATTCCCGTCATTCTGCCAGCGGTCATGGCAGGTTGGCTACTCGCCTTTACTTTATCGCTAGATGACGTAGTGGTTTCCACTTTTGTCACTGGCCCCAGCTATGAGATTTTACCGCTACGTATTTATTCCATGGTACGAGTAGGACTCAAGCCAGAAGTTAATGCTATTGGTACACTATTATTAGTCGCTTCTTTAATATTGGTCATTATCTCACAGCTACTGTTACGCAAGCGCTAGCTGTTCATGGCTCATTAATCATTAATCATACGCTATGAATGAAAGTCAGCAACATATGTACTATAATGAATTTTTCTCAACTTAGTAGGCGGGCTGTCTTATGCTAGAGCTTCGTCATCTCAATACGTTAACTGCATTACGAGCGCATGGTTCACTTGCTGCGGCTGCCGATGAGCTGCATGTGACAGCTTCTGCGGTCTCACATCAGCTAAAAGAGCTAGAGAATTATTACGATATTAGCTTGGTCAACCGTCGCACGCGTCCGCTGACTTTTACACCAGCGGGCAAGACTGTGCTGGCATTGGCAGATAGCATCATGCCGCAAGTTACCCGTACCAAATCCAATCTAAAGCGCTTAGCGCATGGTCAGGCAGGCAGATTGCGTCTGGCTTCTGAATGTCATAGCTGCTTTGATTGGCTGATGCCGATACTCAATCATTACCGTCGTGAATGGTCGGATGTTGAGCTGGACTTTGCAACGGGTTTTGAACCTGAGCCACATCATTTATTGATGGAAGGTGATATCGATTTATTAATTACCACCAGTGACTTATCAATAGAGGGTATCAGCTATCAGCCCCTATTCGAGTATGAAAGTCGCTTGGTACTTTCACCAACGCATGACTTAGCAGCGCAAGATTTTATTGAACCAAATGATTTGACTGAAGAAACCTTAATTGCTTATCCGGTGGAAGCCAAGCGTCTCGATATCATTGCCAATTTTATGACGCCAGCGCAGGTCAGTTTTGATAGTATTCGTACGACAGAGTTGACGGCGATGCTGATTCAGCTGGTCGCTAGTGAACGCGGTGTGGCAGCATTACCTGATTGGGTGGTCTCTGAATATGAGAAAAAGGGCTGGGTCGTCTCGCGACCGCTGGGTGATGGTGTGCATTGCCAGCTGTATGCAGCGACACGCACATCGAGCCAAGATACCGCTTATATGCAAGGGTTTGCGAGTTTGCTACAAGGAATAGTAAAGCCGGTTTAATATTTCGCTATTTACTAAATTATTCCAGTTAAGAAATATCGTCCGCTCTCTTACGTTATGACGAGCATTATGGTAAATGACGGTTCCCTAGTGAAGACTCGAAACTTAGGCTGTAGGCTAATGGTATCAACGTTTTAACTCGCTGAAATAGTCACAGTGTACTTCATGGTGTACTTACCATACATATTCTATCTTTGGTAAGTGTGCTATATAGGGCTTATACTCAATACGTCTATCCCAGCTACTCACACTGGAATATGGCAAATTAACAATACATTTAACAAGCTGCTACTTGGAAAAATCAGTAAATGAACTTAAGTTTTCGTGATTTATCTACCCTTGGAAAGCTATACATTGTTTTTTTAACCTTTATGGTCGTAGTAGGTACTATCTACATACTTATTGTGATAAATGTAGATAGAAAGTCTGACAAATATCCGATTAATGAATCAAGTATCTATAGCAGCGAAGGCGTTTTAACACTAGGGCGTGTCCCTAATCTGTAAAAGTAAGTATAAAGGCTTTAAAATAAAGAGACTATTTCAAACAGGGCTCTCTAAATTATGGCAAGAACAGTGCTCACCGATAATACATGGGAACAACTCCAAAGTACCATGAAGGCTCATGGCTGTCATACTTGGAAAAACGACAAACAAGTCATGGAAGCCATATTGTGGAAACTTCGTACAGGCGCGCCATGGCGTGATATACCGAGTGAGCTATGTCCATGGAAAACGGCCTACAACCGTTTTAATAGGTTGTCAAAAAAGGGGTTGTGGGAACAATTTTTTTTGACCTACGAGCAAGTATTGATGAAGAATGGGTATTCGCAGACGGAAGCTATATCCGCTGTCATCAGCATTCAAGCGGCGCAAGACGAGGAGAGCTTCGAGCTACTGGAAAGTCACGAGGTGGAACCACTACCAAGATTCATCTCGCCGTCGATTCGCATGGAAACCCGATTGATTTTAAAATCACTGGGGGTGACGTCCACGACAGCCAAGCGGTAGATGATATTATAGAGATGCTAACGGATGCGACCTACTTTATTGCTGATAAAGCTTATGATTCTGAAACCATTAGAACTAGGCTAAAGCAAGATAACATAAGCCCTGTCATCCCTAAAAGAAAAAATGCTAAACAACCAGATGTAGCGTTTGATCATTATTTATATAAACTACGACACTTAGTTGAAAACACGTTTGCAAGGCTAAAGCACTTCCGTAGTATTGCGACTAGATACGAGAAATTGGCTCGTAATTATAAGTCTATGCTGTATCTAGCTTGTACTATGATTCATTGCAAACTGAATTAGGGACACGCCCTAAGAGAAACCTATAATAATGAGTATTGGCTAAAACTAAATAGCAATGGAAGCGACACGATTATCAATTGTTATTTAGGTGCGCGAATGCCTAATGGAAATGGCGGTTGTCGCATACCTTCTGAAAAGATAACTCTCATTCAAGGTAAGGAAGTTACTGTTCATTGGTATAAAATCCCCAAATTATATTGGTACCACAACCCTTATAAGCAACTCATAAGTATTAGCGCTGATGATGAAATTATTTATCAGATACACAAAGGTAAGAATCAACTTCTCGTAAATATTGGTGATGCCTACATAATGCTCATGTTATTTATAGGAAATATCTTAATGTTTTTCGTCATTAGATATTTTATCAAATCCAATTTTGGTGAGTTTAAATAACTTAAACTAGGAAGTTTTTATAGCCTATACCCTAAGGGAACCACCTAAAAGGTGCCAAAAACCAATTAATAGATCACTTAAAATAGACTGCAATAAAAGAACTACTCAAATCAGACCATTAAACGAGTAATATCTATCAAAGCTTACAAAATCATCTTAAATAAATAAAAACCCAGTGCCGTTGCCAGTAAAGTCAGTCCTACATGCAGACCGACCAAAATCAACCCTGATAACAGGCGGCCATCATTTATTAAAGCAAAGGTCTCAGCACTAAAGGTACTAAAAGTAGTCAGTCCGCCTAAAAAACCAGTCACAACGAATAGCCTGACATTGGGCGATAGGTCACTACCTATACGCCCAAACCATACCAGCGCTATGCCTATTAATAGCCCGCCTAAGATATTGGCACCCAGTGTGCCCAAAGGAATCCAGCTGTGTTGCGGATTAAAACGCCCAAGCCATGCACGCAAGCATGCACCAATTGCTGCTCCTAAACCGATGGCGAGCCACTGCATAGATCATCCTTAGGTTTAATAAAGGTTAACGAATAGCGTATTGAGAAAGTCACCTTTAAACTGCTGGTAGCTCTGTCATCGGCCAGCGCGGCACGCAGCTCACCGCCAAATCATCTGATTGACCCGCTTGCAGGCGCTCGTAACCGGCATAAGCAATCATCGCACCATTGTCCGTACATAACGCTGGCGGTGCGTAATGGACGGTCGCATTTATTTTAGCCAACTCAGCTTCTAACGTTTCACGTAAATGGCTATTAGCACTTACACCGCCCGCGATGACTAAGCGGCTCATCTCTGCTTGCTTGAGTGCTTTGACGCATTTTTTTACCAGCGTATCGACCACGGCATGTTGAAAACTGGCGGCGATATCAGCGCGTACTTGCGGATCACTCTCAGCACCATTGCCTGAACCCCCTGAGCATGGAGTGTCTTTGATAAGGTTGTGTACGGCTGTTTTCATACCACTAAAAGAGAAGTCTAAACCACGATGTAACATCGGACGTGGTAGCGAATAAGCGTCTGGGTTGCCAGTTTCGGCAAGTTTAGCGATATTGGGACCCCCAGGATAAGGCAAGCCTAGCATTTTAGCGGCTTTGTCGAAGCACTCACCTGCAGCATCATCGATCGATTCACCCAATATTTCATATTGCCCGATGCCATGAGCAGCGATAAGCAAGGTATGACCGCCTGACACCAGTAACGACACAAACGGAAAGGCAGGTGGATTTGCACCCATCAGCGGTGCTAACAGATGTCCTTCCATATGGTGAATACCAATCGCTGGAATATCTAAGCCATACGCCAAGCTGCGCCCAAATAATGCACCCGTCATCAACGCGCCAATCAGTCCTGGGCCTTTGGTATATGCAATAGCATCAATCTCGCTTTTTTTAATATCACACTGCTCTAGCAACTCATTGAGCAAAGGTACCAGCTTACGAATATGATCACGACTGGCAAGCTCAGGCACGACACCACCATAGAGTGCATGCAGCTCTATTTGTGAATACAGCACTTGCCCGACCAATCCTTGATTGTCGCTATTGATTTGCTCACTATCAAAAATCGCCAGTCCCGTCTCATCACAAGACGTCTCTAAACCCAATACTTTCATACTCTTGCCTTCATATAGTCTTTTGCAGCGTTTTCGTCTTATGCCATTAAAAACGTGCATAAAAAAACCGCCATTGTCAGTCACAATGACGGTCAGTTTAACAAATTTCAATAGCGAATATATGGCAATACGCCCCATCAGCTCACAGACGCCAACATATAATCAACCGCAGCATGCACTTGTGCTTCAGTGACGCCATTGATCGCTTGCGCGGGCATCTTATTAAAACCTTTGGCAGAATGGCTATACAGCGTCTCTTTGTCTTTAGTAATGCGCGCACTCCACGCAGCGGTATCGCCATATTTTGGCGCTTCTAACAACCCTTGTGCGTGACACATTTTGCACTGCGCCTCATAAAGCTTGGCCCCAGCGTCCGCAGCCAGTACTTCAGGTTCGGCTTCGGCTACTGGCTCTTCTATCGCTTCACTGACCTCGCTCTCTACGGCAGGCTCGGGCGTCACCACTTCAGGCTCAGCGACCGGCGGTGCTGGCTCGACAGCGACGGCGTCAGCTGATTCGCTGACCGCAGCTGGTTCTTCAGCCGTTGTATTGTCACCACTACACGCACTAAGCGCCAGTAACGCGCTAATACTGAACACCGACAATGTCCATTTACCAAAACTCATACGCGGTTGCTTATTACTCATGATCATACCTCTATATAAGGGTTCATCTTAGCGGCTGTCATTACAGCGCATAAAATCCGTCACGGCCTTGCACATTGAGCGCTATTAATTGGCAGTTGCTTCAGCGTCAGTCGTTGCGGTATCCGCTACGGGCGTGGCGGCACTAGTATCAGTAGCTGCTGTATCCGTACTAGTACTAGTCATAGTCGCATCGGCACTGTCAGCCATATCCGTATCAGCACCCGCTTCAGCAGTGGTAGCGCCGTCAACTGCCGTACCGTCCGCTGCCATATCTGTCGCTGGCATCGGTGCGGTTTCTGGAAAATCCATCTCTTCAGCTTCAGGTCCATTGGCAAGAGCAAGCTTGGCGGCCTCATCTACCCGATCAACGGCTTTTACTTCATGCGACCCACCTTCTTTATCACTGCTACAAGCACTCACGCTAAATCCAAGAGCGACCAACAATGCGGTGCTTAAAGCCGTATTTAGTACTGTTTTTTTCATTCCAACATCCTCAATAAAATGCCCAAAAATCATTAGTGTGTCACTGACTATATAGAAATTATCATAGCATAAAGACAAGACAAACCGTTATAGACAGTAGGGATTTTTTGTTGGATTATCTGTGACGGATTTAACCAAATATAAACAAGATAAGTAAACCCAAAAACTTCCTAATAGGTTGTAAAAAATGCGCTAGCCCAAATATTTTTCAATTACTCATACTGAGAGATAAATGCATGAAAACCATTGACTTTATTCGCATTTATTATTAAAATACTCGCCCTTGTGCTATAGTACAAGATTATCCTAGTTTGAGTTGATGCCTGTAATCTTGAGATATTACGGCTAAATACTAATACACAACCAAACTAATGCCTTTATATCTCATCCTCATAAGGAGTCTTCATGCCTGCAGTTAAGGTTAAAGAAAACGAACCAGTTGATATCGCAATCCGCCGCTTTAAGCGCGCTTGTGAAAAAGCCGGTGTATTATCTGACGTGCGTAAACGTGAATTTTATGAAAAACCAACGCAAGAGCGCAAGCGCAAAAAAGCAGCTGCGGTAAAGCGTTATAAGAAAAAATTACAACGCGAAACTATTCGTACCACTCGTATGTACTAATCGATAATACGATTAGTTAAGTACAAGCGCTACATTAACGCCACTGTTATCAATCGATATCAGTGGCGTTTTTTATGCTACAATTTTTATTATTGCGGTCGATACTGCCGATAATAGCGTCTTTCATTAAAAAGACCGCTTTCGCAGACTGCCTATCGACAAACTTACCTTATAAGGATAATAACAGTGAGCGACCTTAAACAAACCCTATCAGACAATATTAAAACCTCTATGAAAGCCCGTGAGCTTGAACGCGTCAAGGTATTGCGTAACGTGCACTCCGTTATCAAGCAAATTGAAATTGATCGTCAAATAGAGCTTGATGATGCAGGCGTGTTAGAAATTTTGCAAAAGCAGCTAAAACAACGTCAAGAGTCACTTGGCATTTTTACCGAAAATGGCCGTGACGACTTGGCAACCAAAGAGCAGTTCGAAATTGATATCATCAATGAGTTCATGCCCAAGCAGATGAATAATGATGAGCTTGCTGCTCTGGTAAATGCCGAAATTGCCACGCAAGGTGCTACCTCTATGCGTGACATGGGCAGTGTGATGGGCGTATTAAAAAATAAAACCGCAGGTCGTGCGGATCCAGCGCTCATCTCTAAGCTGGTAAAAGACGCGTTGCAAGGTTGATAGCTTTGTAATAAACACCATTGTTTAATATCAATGCCTAGGGCGTGTGCTAATTTTAAAAATGGTGATTCAAAGATACACATAACCGCCTAAGGCTTAAAGTCTTTGGCGGTTTTTACGTCTTTAATTTCTGCATTTATGCTCGCTAATAGCGGACGTGCACTACTTGCTTGCCCCGTCGTTTGCATACGTTCAGCCAACTGTTTGGCCTGTGTTAAGGAAGTAAGTGCACGCTCGTAACGTCCATTCCAGAGCTGGTCATGGCTGCGATAACGTAGCGCATTAATGGTAGCAATATTTTTAAGTTGCGCAGAATCAGTGGTTTTAGCGATTTTTTCATTGGCCAGTTGTAGGCTTTGCCAAGCGTAGCGATCGGCTGGCTGCTGCTGGGTCAGAGGTTTTAACAAAGCTTGTGCCTTGGTCGGCTCATTACTATTGGTCAACGCCTCAGCCAAATACAACCGCAAATCACGGCGCTCAGGATACAGACGCTGCTGACGCTCTAATACCTCGGCGGCTTGCTGCCACTTGCCTTGCTCGCTCAGAATTTGGCTGTGGGTAATCGACAACAAGGGCTCTAACACCTGCCGCCGCGCCACTGGTAACGCAACAAGTTCCGCCAATATCTCATTGGCGTCAGTAAAGCGTTGTTGCTCGCTATACCAAGTCATCAGTGACAGTTTGGCCCCTAAGCTGTTTTTGGCGGCTGCCGTCAAGGTGGTCTCAGACGCATGCTTACCGGTACTTTGTACACGCCAATAAAGCAGATCGAACAGCGCTTGATGACGCTGTTGCTGGCTTAATGACATGGTTGGATACTGCTGCGCACGACTTTGCGATTCACTCAAGCGCTCATTGCTCAAGGGATGTGAACGTACAAAACTGGGTAAAAACCGATTGGCTGTCTGATTCAGCTGGCTTTGTTGATTCATCGTCGCAAAAAAGCTGGGCATCGCCCGTGGGTCATATCCAGCTTGGGTCATGATTTGCATCCCTACCCGATCAGCCTCACGCTCATTATTGCGACTAAACGCCATGCTGCTATTCATCGTCGCCGTTTGGCTGCCCATCATCACTGCCGCTGCCGCATCACCATCGACCGCTGATGCGGCAATCGCGGCCAGCATGCCACCTATTTGCATCAGCATGGCTTTTTTACGTTCATCAACGCCGCTTTCGTAATGGCGTTGGCTAATATGCGCGACTTCATGAGCGACGACGCTGGCCAGCTCATCCATACTACTCGCAGCCAGTATCGTCCCTGTATTGATGCCGATGACGCCGCCTGGCGCGGCAAACGCATTGATACTGGGATTGTCGATAATGACCACGCCCAAGGGTGCTTGCTGACGCGCTTGCGCATTGAGCCGCCACGTCATCTCCTTGACCGTTTCTTGCACCCAAGGATCGTGCTCCATTTTGACACGACCATTGATATTTTGTAGCGACCATTCGCCAAGTAGCTTATTTTGATATTGCTCCGCAAAGCTCAGCCCTTGCCCGCGTAAGTTAGGTAAATCGAGCGCTTCTGAAGCTGGGTCTTGCCACGAGTCATAGGCAAATGGCGCAGCGGTACTTTCGCTACTATTGGCGACAGTTGCCATTGTCAATAAGGCAGCTGATACGACAATTTTTATGGCATGGGGCATGAGCAAACGACCCGTTTTTTGCTTGGGTGTAGACGATATCATTTTTGGTGCGCCCTTAACGGTGAAACACTGATTCGATGTATTGATGTCTTTATTACCAAATAGCGACTGTCTATTAGAGTGATACAAATGCGCATCCTATCTGATTGATAACAACGTAATTTTGACTATACGAGCTTGTTTATACAAGGTCAATTACAGTCTGTACTTAACTACCAATAACTTGACTGAGCGTCACGATTGTGCAACATAACCATGTAATTATTAGAGCTGAATTTCAGCCTGTTTATTGCTAGCAATCTGCACAGATCACCATGAAAAGACACCTTGCTTAGTTATTCTAGTGAGCCAAACATTACGATGACTATATTCAACTGCAACTACATAGCGGCAATTTGCTATAATGATGCACGGTAGAGAGACTTTGCCATTATTGTTTTTTAATTAATGGCTCAAATCTATTGATAAGTTAATATTAATAATAATAGGCTATTGAATTCTCTATAGTTGTAAACGCCAGTTTTAATGTTTTAAGGGTAGGTTTTATGTCCGCTGACAGTCAGTTAATCACCGTAACAGGCTCTTATTCTGTCTGTTTGCCAGCCAGTTTGTCTGATACGCAGCAGCATGTTATTCGCCAATTATTAGATTTATTGTCTGCCTCTTATGAGGGTGATACTGAGTTGAGTGCTACGATCGACTCAAAGCAGCTACCCCTTATTATAAAGAACTTGGTAGACGGACGTGGACTTGCCTGCCCGATGCCATTGTTAAAAACCAAAGTAGCATTACGTGAGGTGGCAGCGGGCGAGTCGTTATATGTGGTGGCCACTGACCCTAACTCGCAAGCGGATATCACCGCTTTTTGTCAACAAAGCCAACAGGCTGGAACGACTCCTAGCTTAAAATTGATGGTTAACGAAGTCACCAATAAAGACATTAAGCCAGTTATCAACGAAGCGCTGGCTGATGGCATATCATCCCAGCATTGCGATACAATATATCACTTCATCATTACCAAAACTGATAGCAACTAAGCGTCGCTATCCTTTACAATTACAACAATAAAGATTTTTATCTGACTGTTTGTTTATCTATTTAACCAAGGTCAAGAATATGGCTACTACTGCTAATGATGCTGCGAAAACACGTAAAAGAGATGGCGCAGCGCCTGAAAAAAACGAAGCGCGCGATGCAGCTCTAAAAGCTGCTGCTGCGCGTCCACCTTATGATGCGAGTGCATTTGAAGATACGAGTACGCGTGACTTAGTGCCAGCGATGCCGACGCATCTATCAGCGCCTGGGGTCAATCTGGGCGCGTATATCAATACAGTGCACCAAATCCCTATTTTAACCCCAACGCAAGAGCAAGAGCTTGCCCATCGCTATTATGATGAAGGCGACGTGGAAGCCGCACGCTTACTCGTTATGTCGCATTTGCGCTTTGTAATTCACATCGCACGCAGTTACTCAGGCTATGGTTTACCACAAGCGGATCTCATTCAAGAAGGCAACTTGGGGTTAATGAAAGCGGTCAAGCGTTTTGATCCAAATAAAGGCGTGCGTTTGGTCTCTTTTGCGGTGCATTGGATTAAAGCGGAAATTCACGAATTTGTGATTCGTAACTGGCGCATTGTCAAAGTCGCGACCACCAAGGCGCATCGTAAGTTGTTCTTTAACTTACGCAGTCTCAAAAAGACCAATAATCAGCTAACATTAGAAGAAGCAGATGCCATTGCCAATGACTTAAATGTCACTCGTAAGCAAGTGCTTGAGATGGAATCGCGTCTCACCTCTTATGATGCTTCGTTTGAAGCGCAATCTAGCGATGATGATGACGGTCGTTATGCGCCGCAGCTGTTTTTAGAAGATGGTATCGATCCTGCTGAGATGGTAGAAGAATCGGATTGGGAAGAGAACAACTCATCAGCACTGATTGCGGCGATGGATACCCTCGATGATCGTTCACGCGATATCGTTGAGCAGCGCTGGCTGTCTGAGCAAAAATCTACCTTGCACGAATTGGCAGCGGTTTACTCTATCTCGGCTGAGCGTGTACGCCAAATCGAAAAAAATGCTATGGATAAAATTCGTGATGCTATGACCATCGATAGTGTCATTTTGCCCGATGACATTCAATAAGGCGGGCGCAAACATTCTATTCTGCACTATTGATAGGCTTGGCTAATGATAAGAGTTTGGGCATGGTAAATTGGATAGCTATTGCAGCGATTAATATGGCCGTCGCCGTTGCTTTAGGCGCGTTTGGGGCTCATGGTCTCAAAAGCATGGTTAATACTCAGCATCTTGAATGGTGGCACACGGCAACGCTCTATTGGTTTGTCCATGCCCTTGGTTTGTTGCTCGTTGGCATCCTTATTCGCCTGAACTATACGACTCAGACGAGCGCATGGTTGCTACAGGTTGGCGTGATTATATTTGCTGGTAGCTTGTATGCAATGACCTTGGGCGCGCCGCGTTGGTTTGGCGCAATCACGCCTATTGGAGGTGTCTTAATGATTGTAGGTTGGCTATGGCTGGCTGTTTCGGCGTTTCGCTTGAGCAAGGTAGTTGTTTGACGTACACAGTTATTAACAGCCGCGAAAAAGATAGATAACAATGATGTCACTGAACGATATGGCGAAAAAAGGAATTTTAACCAATTAAGGAGTACATTTTATGAGTACCATTAGTGTTAATGGTAAACACCTACAGACCACCCATCAAACCGTGCAATTGGTCATCAATGAGCTAGGACTTAGCGAAGGTCGCTATGCGGTCGAGGTCGATGGAGATCTAATCCCAAAGAGCGAACTTGGTCAGCTACGTATCGTAGAAGGGATGAATATTGAGGTGGTACAAGCAGTTGGTGGCGGCTAGCGGTTGATTCGTTAGTCGTTTTAATATAGTCACTTGAAGATAGTCACTTGAAGATAGTCACTTGAAGATAGTCACCTCGAAAAAACTAGTAGCTAAGACAAACTGAACCTTATTAATTACACTATCTTTTGCGTTAAAGAATGACGATATGATAGCCAATAAAAAGACCTCAACGTTACATACGTTTGAGGTCTTTTTATTGCTTATTACGTCATTACTCAATCGATGGGCTATTTATATTATTTATTCATATAGTCGATTCAATTTAAAAGTAGTACAAGGCAACCGAGTGTAGATGTATATGTGATACTTCAAGCGAGGTTAACGCTGTAATACTTTTATAGTGGAATGACTATACTATTTATGGGTTTATTAGCCACTATATATTGAGCGTCAATCATAATAAAACTAAACGGCTGGCGCTACATCAGCGGTAGTAAGGTCTTCATAGCGTCCATCACGCCCTGCACCCTGAGTTTTTTTACGCTCTTGACGGGTTTTGTATTTACGCACTTGTCTATCAAGCTTGTCTGCCATCTCATTAATGGCTTTATACATATCATCCTCAAGTGCTTGGACAAACATTTCTTGACCTGAGACTCGCATAATCGCTTCGGCTTTATGGCTTTTTTTACCACCATCACTTGCGCCGCTATTGTCTAGCGATAAGATCACTTTAATACTTTGTATCTGATCGAAGTGACGCTCTACTTTTTCAAGTTTTTCGCGAACTGCTTTGTCCATCGCATCGGTAACACTGATATGGTGACCACTGATAGAAACATTCATATTATTGTCCTTTTATTTATGACTTACAATCAACAGATGAGATAGCATTCCTGCCTTTATCATCTTGCCTTACCAACGACCGCTACAAAATTTTCGGTAAAAACTGACGTATTATTG
This sequence comes from Psychrobacter sp. Sarcosine-3u-12, assembly GCF_002836005.1. NCBI lineage: Bacteria > Pseudomonadati > Pseudomonadota > Gammaproteobacteria > Moraxellales > Moraxellaceae > Psychrobacter > Psychrobacter sp. Sarcosine-3u-12. The sequence continues at coordinate 144 of NZ_PJBY01000067.1, read as the reverse complement.
TATTGCCAATTTAGTATCGCCAATTTTTTACCAAAATAAAAATCTGCTTCGTTTTGATCCTTGGTATGACTCTAATTTGTCACGAAAGCAGGTTAGTAGCAAGACAGTAAATTGTAATTAAATGTAATAAAAACTGTTGTTTCT
>NZ_PJBY01000099.1:0-63778 GCF_002836005.1 Psychrobacter sp. Sarcosine-3u-12 | reverse complement strand
ATATAAAAAAATTCTTTATACTTAATGTCTACAGTTCTTTAAATTACATACAATAGAAGTCAAATAATTATATTTATATAAATAGCCAATAAGGGATAGTTTCTTGGGTATAAAACAGTGGTTCGTTAAACCAACGCCTAAGCAGTTTTTTTATACAAGTTTAGTTTACGCGATAGTATTTCCAGTGATAGGTGTTTTTATCGCTGACTCTATGGTTTCAGCCTATATGCTTTTCTTTTTAATTTTATCTGCTCTAGTAACGCGAACCTACCTTAAGCCTGTTATTTCGAGTAATGGGTATAATGTTATTACCGGTATCATACCATTTATTATAATTATTACATTTCTCTTTAACTCAAGTATATCTTTTACAAAAATTGCTGAAGATAAAACTAAGCTAGAACAAGTGAGTGGGGTTATTCCAGATGAGCCATTTAACCGTCGAGTAGGTAAGAACACGTCATCATCATTACTAATTAGGGATACAAGGCTACATTGTAAATATTATGACCGTGATAGTTGTAGTCAAGCCTATGGTTATTCTGGACAAACCGCGAATATTCTCTATCAGCCAGGTACCTGGATTGGTAATGTCGTATATGAAATCAGTGTTGATGGCAAGAAGCTATACAGATACGAAGATCAGCTTGCTTATTTTAGGGCAGAGCAGCGTACAGATCGTCGTCAATGGTTTTTAACGTTCCTACTATTTGGTTTTCCTAGTTACTGGTTCTACAAACATGATAAGCGGCTTAGAAAAGCCACGCCTAAAAGGTCTATTGAAGAAGAGCAAACGCTAAAGAAATCTCAAGAATTAGCCGCTAATGAAGCGGGTTGCGCTGGTGCAATTGGAATTATTCTATTTTTGACGGTAGCCATTTGTGCTGCTTTGGCTGGCATAATTCACTTTGCCATTCATAAATTTGGTCTATCAGTGCTATATCTTGGTTTAGCTGGAATATGTTGGTATGTACTGGTTATATTATCGAAACCAAGCTCTGAATTGTAAAAAATGACTAGCTACAAACTCCTAACTACATACCCTTCACAAGGCGCACATTTAATCCACTTTGCCAAGAGTGCCTTATCACTAGCAACATTCACATCTAACGGCAAAAATACCGCACTACCAGAGCCAGTCATTCGTGATGTTCCTAGTGCTTGCTCTTCTAAACGTTGCAAATACTGAAGCGCTTCATCGACAGCAGGGGCAAGGCTGATAACCACGGGCGTAAAGACATTTTGGTAAGGCGCATTTAAATGTTGATCATAGTCATTAGACTGATTTTTAATCGTCTCAATTGACAGTGGCGTAATATCGCGCTGTAATTCAGGATGGGCGAACAGTTTGGCGGTATTCACATGCGCGTTTGGTGTTAGCACTAAATACTGCTGCTCAGGCAAATCAATCGCTGTCAGCTCCTCGCCAATACCCATCGCAATCGCATCTTGCCCAAAGATAAATATGGGTACGTCCGCACCCACTTTTGCACCGATTTCTATAAGCTCCTCACATGTTAAATTCAGCTGCCAAATCTCATTTAATGTTAGTAGAGTTGTCGCGGCATTGGACGAACCACCACCCAAGCCTGCACCCATCGGCAAATGCTTGTCTAGAGTAATTTGCACTGACGCTAGTTGCTTAGGTAGTTTGGTTGATTCTATGGCAAACGCTAGCAATGCGCGTGCGGCTTTAAAAATGAGATTGTCTTCAATGCTGACCGTTATTGCGTCTGCGCCAGTCAATATCAGTAGATGATGACAAAGTTTATTGGCATCTAACCGATTATCAGCCGTAGAAATGACGGCATCCTCTGTGACCGAAAAGTGCAAATAATCGCCCCAATCGAGCAGGCGAAAAACGGTTTGCAAATCATGATAGCCATCAGTACGCTTACCAGTAATGTGCAAAAACAGATTGATTTTTGCTGGGGATAAGCGAGTGATGGTCGTTTTAGCGCTCATATTATTTTGCATCGCCATTTGATTTATGAATGTCTCAATATCTCAATGCTTTAACGATTCTGATGGTCAATCGTCATGACGACTTTATTGCCTTGTGATTGTACGGCACTGATTTTGTTAGGCAGTTTATCATTGCCTTTATACGTAAAGCTGGCATTCCACTCACCATTAACTGAACTGATTAAACGGTTCTGAGCATCAAGCTGTGGTGCGCTATCGGAAGGCGCTGGGCGACCAGATATCCAATACGGCATTTGCGAGATCGGTGCTTGCCAGCCAGTCGCTTTTTTGAGCAAGGTTTCAGGATCAGCAGCAGTTAAGGTTCCGGTCTTTTCACTGACTAAGGTCGCTGATTGACCATTATATTCGATGTTGGTTTTGCCAATGCCTAGCGCGCCAATCAACTCAATCGCAAAGCGGTCGCTTTGTTGTCCCCACGCGTAAAAAGCACTGCCGCCTTGAGCACCGTTAGCATCATTAGCAGGTGTCGTAACGCCAATTTTACCGGTAATATTGAAGCTCTCAAGCTTTTGTGGTTGCTGGACGCTTTGTCCCTGTACGGTACTACTAGGCTGGTTTGTGCCACTGTTAGCTTTTAACGATTGACAGCCAGTCGTCACCAAAATGGCTGCTGTCAAAGCCGTCAATAGACCCAGTTTATTGGCTTGAAAAGGGATTGTTTGTAATACTGACATGATACTTCCTCAAAATTAACAAAGATAATAGCTTAAGCTGAATTTGTTACCCATTTATACGCCGCTGTTAGCTTCTTATAAGTGCCTTGTAGCTTTGATAATTTGTGCTTGAATGACTGGCGTAATGATATAACTGATTATTTATAAAAAATATTGATTGAAGATAATCCAAACCGCTGTTAATACAGCTGTATGCGGTCATTAACATTGTGTTGCCCAAACGAGAAGCGCTGCTGTAGGTCGGCGAGTAAGGCGTCGACTTTGTCATTATCGCCCAGACCTTGATAAGCACGCAGCAACAGCGTTCCTGAGCGTAGAGTCGGTAAGACGTCGTAAGGGGTTTGTAGATAGTCAATCACTTGGCGATAGTCTTCATTGGCCAAGGCATTACTTGCTAGTACGTTGAGCGCTTGCAGATGCAGCTCGTTATCGTAACGCGGATCATCGTAGCGGATTTGGATAATCGCTGTCGCTAGCGCCAAGCCTTGCGCAGAGCTACGCTCGTTGGCCAGCAATAGCTGAGCGTAACTGAGCTGATAAGAGAGGTTGTTAGGATCGAGCGCTTGCAAGTGATTGAGCAAAGTGCGTTTGACCACGTAGTCGTCTTTATCATCTAACAGCTGAGCACGGGCAAACAGTAGCATCTCACTATTAGGGTATTTGCGCGCCGCTCGCGTCAACAAACGCAGCGCTTCATCTGGCTCATTCTGCTGCCACAAAATATCGGCTTGCAGCACATAAGTATCAGGGGCAAAGACGCTGAATTCTTTGCGTAGTTTTTCTAAGGTGGCGATGGCGGCGTCTACGTCATCGTTAAGCAATTCAAAACCCACGACTTTTTTACGCGCCTCTAGCACCAAGTCTTCTTGCATGACGCCATTCAGATAGTACTTGGCTTGCTCAAAGCGTTGTTGGCGCTCGGCACTGATACCAAGGTAATAATAAGCTTGGTCAAGGTAAGCGCGGCTTTTTGCTAACATATTGAGTAGCCGATCGGCACTAGGATATTCTTCGATGTCTAAGCTGACCAATGCGGCCAATAAGGTAATCTCAGCATCATCACTAAAGCGATTGTGCGCCGCTAGTAATAGCTGCCACGCTTGCTCGCTTTGTTTCAGATCCAATAAGTAGCGAATCTCATATAGGTATAAGTTTTTGCTGTCGGGGTTACGCAGGCGCGCTTGGCTGACATAGTTAATCACCGTCTCTGGCGCTTCTATTTTGCGCAATATATCGGCTTTTAGGGTGATAAAAGGCACATAGTCAGGCTGACGCTCCAGCGCGCGATTGATATGGACGATGGCGATCTCAGGTTCGTTGAATTGGTAAAGCAAGCCTGCTTTTAACACCGACAACGAGGCATTTTGTTCACTATCCAGTGGCTGTAGGGCGGCGAGTAATTCACGCTTGTCATCATCAGTGTTGGGATAAATGCCGATAAGAATTTCACTTAAGTCTGCCCTAGGGTCATAACGCAAGATACGATTTAAGGTCTCACCCGCCAATAGATAGTCGTGCGCACGCAAGGCCAAATGCGCCACGTAAAACCATGCTGGTACATGATCGGGGTTTTGGTCTTGCCACGTTTTGGCAAACTGCAAGGAGTCCTCGATACCTTCATTACGCAAAGATAAGCTAAGCGCGCGCTCAAACACTGCGGTCGCATCTTCTTTAAAGGATTGCTGCTTATAAATCGTCACGGCCCGGCGTGTATCGTTGCGATCAGCAGCAAATTCTGCGTCCAAAAGCGCATATAAGCTTGGTTCTGTCAGCGTCGGTTGTGCGGCAATCGTCGGTGCTAAGCTATTTACATTTGCTACGCTGGTTACGGTCGTTGTTGACTCATTCTGTGTTGGCTCATTGGCAAATGTATTATCGACATCATAATCCTTGATAGACCATTCGCGATTAGCCGCATCTGTATTCATCATTGCGGCTGAAGGCTGGTTTACTGAGGATTGACTGTTATGAATATCAGATGGGTCGAGCGGATTGGCCTGAGTGGGTGAGGCTAGGCACAAGCAAATGGCCAACGATAATGTTAGCTTATAACGTTGGCATAGACGTTCAATAATGACGTGTAATAAAGCGCGAAGGCTAGATTGATCGTTATGCACAAGTTGTGATCGAAATGATGACTCAAAAAAAATCATAAATAGCCGTATACACCTATTGTTTACCCATTCATAAGGCAATTTTATCGTGTTGATTTTAAAACAGACATCGGTAGCCAGTACCCATGACCAACATTATAAGATTAGATTGAGGGGATAAACAATAGCGCCCGTGTTACTCAAATAATCGTCTTAAAAGTTTATGAGGTAGTTGATTTGTTACTCATGCGCCCAGATACAGTCAACCAGATACAAGCAAATAGTCATCACAGGTGGGCGAGTATTAAATAAAGCTGGCAATAATGATATAATAAGCGATTTTAGGTTTTCCTTTAAGCGCTGTCTGCTAAAAACTGCCTTTTAACTTACAAAAACTGCTTCTGGCAAACGATACGCATGCTTGACTGGCAGGTGAACGTTATATTTATGGTCTATCAATAATGAGATTAGTGGTCATTGGGGTCAATCACAAAACCGCACCAGTCGCTCTACGAGAGCGCTTGGCGCTCGTGGGCGAAGACGTGACTATTGCCCTTGAGCAATTAGAGGCCTTTACTGATGGCAGCGTGATCGTCTCCACCTGCAACCGCACTGAGATTTATGCCATCGTGCCGCAGACCTTGTTTGTGCCAGCACAGCCAAATGTCGATGATGCCAAGTTATCCTCTTCTGGCAGTGACTCTAGTGGTAAGCCTAACAATATGGCGCTCAACAATACTGTCTCCTCAGCGGCCGTCAGCGCCCATATCATGAAGATTAAAACTTGGCTGGCTAACTTTAAGCAATTGTCGCTTGCAGAGATTGACCCTTATCTTTATGTGCACCGTGATACTCATGCGCTGACTCATTGGCTGCGCGTCGCTGCCGGGCTGGACTCTATGATATTGGGCGAACCGCAGATACTCGGTCAAATTAAGCGCTCTGTACATCTGGCGCAAGATCAAAAAGCCTTGAGCAATCAGCTAGGCTGGATTGTCGATCAGGTGTTTGCTGCTGCCAAACGGGTACGTAATGAGACCAAGGTTGGCGCTCAAGCAGTATCGCTTAGCTTCGCTGCTGCCAAGCTGGTCACGCAGATTTTTGATGACTTGCCCAATCGTACTCTGTTGGTGGTCGCCGCTGGTGAAATGAATCGTCTAGTCGCCACTCATATTGCCGGACTTGGGGTAGGGCGGGTGATTATTTGTAACCGCAATCCTGAGCGTGCTGAGGCTCTAGCGGCTGAACTGCGCAAGCCTGGACGACGTGTGGAAGTCAGAGCTTTGCAAGAGTTGCCGCAAGTGTTGGCGGAAGCCGATATTGTGAGTAGTTGTAGTGGTAGTATGGATTTATTGATTGATAAAACCATGACGTTGCAAGCGCTGAAACGTCGCCGTTATCAGCCAATGCTGATGATAGACTTGGCGGTGCCACGTGATATCGATTCGACCGTGAGCCGTATCGATGATGTGTATCTGTATTCTGTCGATGACTTGCAACATGTCATCGCGGGCAATATTGAACAGCGTCGGCAAGCAGCAGTAGATGCGGAGCTGCTCGTTAGTCAATTGGTCGTTGAAATGGATCGACGCTTTCAAGTGCGCCAAGTCGGCAAAGACATTCAGCAGTATCGCGAGCGTACCCACGACCAAGTGGATAAATTGCTCAATGAATCCATTGCTAAGCTGAACGCTGAAGGTGCTAGCCCTGAAGATATCATCACCGAGCTGTCGAGACGCTTAACTCAAACCTTGACCCATGCGCCATCCAAGCTGATGCGCAAAGCGGCGCGCGAAGGGGACAGTGAATTGTTAGATTTCGTTGTCTCAGGGCTAAAAGATACCAATCGTCGACGTTGATGAGCGCCGCATTTACCAATAAACAGTCAACAGTGCAAGTCATATCATTGCCTAGACGTATCGTTGTCAACCCTCGGTATCAGTGCTAATATCAAGCTCTCATTAATTAAATGGTTTGGATTAAGATACCGTACTGGTGTTCGCTAAGCGTGTGGCTATGAATATATTGGCTTAGTGTTTATAGGCTTTATCAATATTCATTTTTAGCCTATTTAGTCGCTTCCTGGTTTCTTATCCGGTATTAATACCTAGGCTTTATCCATATTTGGATATGGCTGTACTGAGACTTAAGCGCCATCAAATTATCTAACCATAAACTAGGAGCGTTCCATGACTGCATCACGTCAAGATATTGATCCAAATGGCCTATTAGAATATTCAGTGGTTTACACTGACCGCGCCCTTAACCATATGTCCAAGGTCTTTCAACAAGTAATGAACGACTTATCTAGTGAGCTAAAGTCAGTCTATAACGCCGATGCCGTTGCTATCGTGCCGGGTTCTGGCACTTATGGGATGGAAGCTGTCGCGCGTCAATTGGCAAAGGATGAAGATTGTCTGATTATCCGTAATGGCTGGTTTAGCTATCGTTGGACGCAAATCTTAGAAAAAGGCAACATTGCTAAGTCATCGACGGTATTAACCGCTGATCGTACGGAAGATACGGAAGCGCCAAAGCCATTTACACCAGTCGATATCGACGTCGCTGTAGCAAAAATAAAAGAACAAAAACCCGCCATTGTCTTTGCTCCGCACGTCGAAACCTCAGCCGGTATCATTTTACCAGATGACTATATCAAAGCATTGGGCGAAGCCGTCCATAGCGTTGGTGGCTTATTGGTCATCGATTGCATCGCATCAGGTTGTGTATGGCTCGATATGAAAGCCTTGGGCATTGACGTACTTATCAGCGCGCCACAAAAAGGCTGGAGCAGTACCCCTTGTGCTGGTTTGGTGATGCTAAGTGATGCTGCAGTCAAGAAAGTCGAGAGCACAGAATCTGATAGCTTTAGTCTCGATCTTAAGCAATGGTTAAACATCATGCGCGCCTATGAAAATGGTGGTCATGCTTACCATGCAACGATGCCAACCGATGGCCTGCGTCAGTTCCGCGATACTATTAATGAGGCCAAAGAAGTTGGCTTCGACAAACTGTCTGAGGCGCAGTGGGAGCTTGGCAACCGTATTCGTAAAGTACTAGAAGACAAAGGCGTCGAAAGCGTTGCGGCAAAAGGTTTTGAAGCGCCAGGCGTTGTGGTGGCTTACACTGAGCGTGATGACATGCATAAAGGTAGTGCCTTTGCTGAGGCGGGCTTGCAAATCGCTGCTGGCGTACCGCTAAAAGTTGGCGAGCCAGAAAACTTTAAAACCTTCCGTTTGGGTCTATTCGGTTTAGATAAATTGACAGACGTTGATGGTGCGGTACAACGCTTTGAAAGCGCGCTTGATAAAGTATTGGCGAAATAGTACCTATCCAAAAAATATGATTAGCTGCGTAAAACTTACTTAGCCTACTTGGTGTAGTGCTTACGCTTGTTTTACTTACTACTCAAATTTTTGCAAAAGGTATGTTCAACTTAAAAATACTGAGCCTTTATAACAATAGGTTCAGTATTTTTTTACCTTTTTATTATATTTTATAATATAATGTTTTTTTATAAAATGATTTTAAAGTTATTTTGGATGAAAATAAGCTTAGGTAAATATTATGAGCATACAAGTAGACTGGCAAGCATTTACACCGATATCTTTAGTAGGTGGCTTAATGTTGGGAGTGGCGACTGTCATCCTGCTGTTAGGCATTGGCCGTATTGCTGGCATCAGTGGTATTTTTTCAAGCCTCTTAAAGCCCAAGCGCGTCGAGATGTGGCAAGTGCTTTTTATATTTGGTCTCATCGTCTCACCATTGCTATATCAGCTGGCAAGACCACTACCTGATGTCGAAATCAGCACCTCTTTACCCTTATTAATCGGTGCAGGATTGCTGGTCGGCTTCGGTACGCGTTTGGGCTCAGGCTGTACCAGCGGTCATGGAATCTGCGGTAATGCACGCCTGTCACCACGCTCGATGGTAGCAACAGTAACCTTTATGCTCTTTGGTGTTATGACGGTTTATCTTGGTCGGCATGTCTTAGGCATGATTTAAATAGCTCATAGGCGGCACGTTGCTCAGGCGGCGTTAATACTATTTATAAAAGCTGCTTATAACAGCTTGGATTAACATATTAAGTGCGAGACACAATAATGCTAAAAAATATAATTGGATTACTGGCTGGGCTATTATTTGGCTTGGGGCTGCTGATATCAGGCATGACTGATCCTGTGAAAGTCCAAGGATTCTTGGACGTTTTTGGTGCATGGGATATTTCTCTAGCACTGGTGATGGGTGGCGGATTGATAGTGGCAATGGTCGGCGTACAATTCGCTAAGCGCCAAAAGAATAGCTGGATTGGCACCTTAATCGAGATGCCAACTAAAACTGATATTAATAAGAAGTTGCTAGTCGGGGCGATGCTCTTTGGTATCGGCTGGGGCTTGGTGGGTATTTGCCCAGGACCGGGTATCGTGCTACTTGGGACAGGACAATGGCAGGCCTATGTCTTTATCCCAGCGATGATCGTCGGCATGCTAGTTTATCAATGGCTTGAACCTAAGCTTGATTAGTCGTTTGGTTATAGTCAGTCCTAGATAAAATCAGTACCAGTATTATAACGCGCTACTGATATTAATTTTCCTTGCTTGCTGTGCCTATGCAGACAGAGGCTGCGCAAAATTAATACCAGTATCTCTGTGTTCATGTTATGGCGGACCGCCTATAATAATAAGTTTTATGTTTTTAATTAAAGAAAAGAGGGTCAGCCTAATGATTAGACTGACCCTTTTTTATGCATGTTGCTCAAAGCGCAAGTTTCTCAAAAGCTATTATTTAGTACTGGCCGTGACTTTAGGCGTTTCATGTGCCAATGATTTGGCGGCTTGACGCAGCTCAAACTTCTGTACTTTACCCGTGCTGGTTTTTGGAATTTCTGCAAACACGATATATTTAGGGACTTTAAAACCCGCCAAATGCTGTTTGCAATGCTCCATGACGGTATCGCGCTGTAAGGTGCTGCCTTCATGAATTTCGATAAAGGCGACGGGTACTTCGCCCCATTTATCATGCGGCGCGGCGACGACGGCACAGCTTTGGATTTCAGGCATTTTATATAAAACGTTTTCGACTTCGATACTAGAGATGTTCTCACCGCCTGAGATAATGATATCTTTGAGCCTGTCCATGATTTTGATGTAGCCATCAGGATATTTGACGCCCAAATCACCGGTGCGGAACCAACCGTCGGCAAAGGCTTCTTCGGTGGCTTTACGACTTTTTAGGTAGCCTTTCATTACCATATTACCGCGCAGTGCCAGCTCGCCCATCTCTTCGCCATCAGCAGCAACGGATTCAGTGGTGCCTTGTTTAAAGACCTCAAATCCAGTCATCAAATGTGACGTGACCCCTTGACGTGATTTCTTTTGCGCACGGGCCGCGACATCAAGCGTATCCCATTCTTCTTGTTCTGCACAGACGGTGACCGGCCCATATACTTCGGTCAGACCGTAAGTATGAGTAATATCGAAGCCCATCGCTTCCATTTTTGCTAGCATAGTCTCAGATGGCGGCGCACCGGCAACCCAGCCCTTAACCTTATGGGTAATCGCTTGTTGATACTCCGGTTTACCGCCAGCAATCATATTGTGAACGATAGGCGCTGAACAATAATGGCTGACTTGATATTTGGCAATCAGCTGTAAAATCAAATCGGCATTTATCTGACGCAAACAGACATTGACGCCAGCCCGCTCTGCGATAGTCCACGGGAAGCACCAGCCATTACAATGAAATAATGGCAGCGTCCATAGATACATAGGATGCTTAGGCATATCCCAATCTAAGATATTGGAGAGGGCATTCAGTGTCGCACCACGATGATGGTAAACCACACCTTTGGGTTTGCCAGTTGTGCCAGAGGTATAATTGAGGGCAATGGCATCCCATTCGTCTAATGGTTTTTCCCAATTGTCTAAACTGTCGGAGCTGGCAAGTAGCTCGTCATAAGTCATTTGCCCAAAACGCTCAACCTTAATCGCCTCATCGGTTGCATGAATGATGATTAAGTTAGGAAAAGTTTCGTCAATTATCTCAGCATGCTCAGCAAATTCGCTGTCTAAAATTAAGACTTTGGCTTCTGAATGTTGTAAGCAAAAAGTCAGCGCGTTGATATCGAGACGGGTATTGAGTGTGCAAAGCACCCCGCCTGACATCGGCACTCCAAACGCGCACTCAACCATCGCTGGGGTGTTCGGTAGCATAACCGCGACGGTGTCGTTTTTATCAATGCCCAATTTACGCAGACCATCCGCCAGTTGCCTGCAACGATCGTAAGTCTGTTGCCAGCTTTGGGTCAGATTATTATGTTCAAGGTCATCATAGATGATGGCGGTTTTGTCAGGATAAACTTGTGCGCTACGAATGATAAAATCAATAGGGGTAAGTGGTTGATGATTGGCAGCATTTTTGCCAAGACCGGTGTGAAAGTCAGTCATTATGATAGTCCTTTATCGTCGTTCTGGTATGCAGTGAGGCAATATGTATTGAAACTACTGTAGCAGTAACTGTTAATTATAGACAGTCACAAGCAAAAATTCGGCGGGTTTTGTGGCGTTTTTTTAACCATCTACCAGTCAGCTTCTTTCTAAGACAGGTCATTTAGTTCGGTTATTGGCTTAGTGTTCACTGATCAGTCGTTTGTCTGCATAGCTGATAATAATAGCGGTGTGGTACGATAGCGGTAACGCTAAATTCCTAAATTGCAAAGCATCACTATTCTCACGAAGCACTCCCAGCAAATTATTCATAAGGAAAATGACATGACCGCCAGCCGCACTGCCAATACGATTGACACCGCCAGCACCAACGAACACTATCCGCATTTATTTGAGCCGTTAGATTTGGGCTTTACCACGCTTAAAAACCGCATGGTTATGGGCTCGATGCACACAGGGCTTGAAGACCGTTTTTATAATTACGGTAAGCTGGCAGCATACTTCGCAGAGCGTGCCAAAGGCGGCGTGGCGATGATGATTACGGGTGGTATTGCGCCCAATCGCGAAGGCTGGTTGTCGCCTGTTGGTGGCACGATGAACAGTAAAGCTGACGTGATTAATCATCAGCGTGTCACTCGTGCAGCGCATAAACATGACAGCAAAATCATTATGCAAATCTTGCACAGTGGTCGTTATGGCTATCAGCCATTTGTGGTGTCATCAAGCCCGATTAAGTCACCAATCTCGCCATTTAAACCCCGTAAGATGAGCATCAAAAACATCGAGCAAACGGTCGAAGACTATGCTCGCTCTGCAAAATTGGCTAAGCAGGCGGGTTATGATGGTGTTGAAATCATGGGCTCAGAAGGATATTTGCTGAATCAGTTTTTATCGCGTCATGTCAATAAACGAACGGACGAGTATGGCGGTGACATTCAAAATCGTATGAAATTCGCTGTTGATATCGTCAAAGCAGTACGCGCGGCGACTGGTGAAGATTTTATTATCCTGTTTCGTTTGTCAGTCATTGATTTGGTCAAAGACGGCAACGTCATGGATGAAGTTATCATCGTTGCCAAGGCGCTAGAAGAAGCGGGTGTAACCATCATGAATACGGGTATCGGCTGGCATGAAGCCCGTGTACCGACTATCGTAACCAGCGTACCGCGTGCCGCTTTTGTGGACTTTACCGCTGAAATTAAAAAGCATATCACTATTCCGATGATGGCGGCCAACCGTATTAACATGCCCGATACGGCTGAAGAGATTGTCGCCAGTGGTCAGGCGGACATGATTCAAATGGCGCGTCCGTTTTTAGCGGATCCGCATTGGGTCAACAAAGCTAAAGAAGGCCAAGCCGATCGCATCAATACCTGTATCGCCTGTAACCAAGCCTGTCTTGATCATACTTTTGAAAATAAACGCTCAACGTGTTTGGTCAATCCACAAGCCTGCTATGAGACGGAATTGGTTTATAAGAAAACCAAAAAGCCGAAAAAAGTCGCCGTCATCGGTGGTGGTGTTGCTGGTATGTCAGCGGCTCACGTTGCCGCGCTACGTGGGCATGACGTTACCTTATTTGAAGCAAAAGACATCTTAGGCGGGCAGTTTAATTACGCCAAAGTCATCCCTGGTAAAGAAGAATTCTTTGAGACCATTCGCTACTATATCAATGAGCTTGAGCACTTAGGCGTTGAGATTAAACTCAATACCAAAGTCGATAAAGCCATGCTTGAGAAAGCCAAGTTCCATCATGTCATCGTCGCAACTGGTGTTGTTCCTAGAAGCTTAGCAGGTAAGCTGGAAGGTGCTGATTTGCCACAAGTGATGAGCTATGCTGAATTGCTGTCCGGTGAAAAATCAGTTGGCGAGACTGTCGCGGTCATCGGTGCAGGCGGTATTGGCTTTGACGTCAGTGAATATCTGACCGCCAAACATGGTCAGCCATTAGATGAACTTGGTCCTGAATTATTAAAAGATCCAAGCTATCGTCCAAAAGCGCAGTCTATCGAAGAGTGGCGTGAAGAGTGGGGCGTGACTAATGATACCAACTATCAAACTGATGGTGGACTGATTAAGCCTGAAGCCATCAAACCTATCCGCCAAGTCTATCTGATGCAGCGTACCAAAGGTCGCTTGGGTAGTGGTCTGAATAAAACGTCGGGCTGGGTACATCGTGCCCATATCAAATCGCACGGTGTCATCCAAGTATCGGGTGCGCAGTACAATAAAATCACCAATGAAGGTGTTTGGATTACCAATAACCAAGGTCAAACTCAGCTGCTCCGAGTCGATAGCGTCGTAGTCTGTGCCGGTCAAGAGTCTGTCGTTGAGCTGATGCCAAATGTCGGTGATGCACCGGACGCGCAATATCATCTTATCGGTGGTGCAAAGCTTGCCGCTGAATTGGATGCCAAACGTGCGATTCGTGATGGTGCTGAGGTTGCGGCGAGTATTTGAGGGTTTGATTTTTTGTAGTGAATACAGAAACGGCGAGATTAATTATCTTGCCGTTTTTTTTGTTAGATAATATACACTTGCTCAGTATATAGATGATCGCAAAAAGTTATATTTGTCTTTAAATCACTATTTGGGTAAAGGATAAGAGGTATGAGAAAAGAAAACTTTCAATTTGGTGACGTAAATTTTAAATGGGGTGACAAGTTAGCTGACGTTAAGTCTCAACTCCCTGAGAAAGATACGATAACTCTTTCTGATGAGGTAAGTTACATGCCTGAAGTAGTCACCATAAAACTACCTAATTTTTGGACTCTTAATGTTGCTCACTGTCATTTTAGTGCAGTAGATGATGACCGACTGATTGATTCAATATGGATTAATATTCCAGCACAACTGATAAATAGGCAACAAGTTATTAAAAAGCTTATAGCCTATTTAGGACAAGGGTCAGACTATTCCTCCGATAGCCATTACTATAGTGATAATGTAGTAGAACACTGTGAATGGGTATTTGATAATTGTAGGATCAGCGTCAGTATGTATGGTGGCGTAAGAGAGGAAGACGATGAAAGAATTATTGGCTGTTTGTCAATATGGTTGACTGACGTAGGGCTTTTAGATGCCTTATATTCAAAGCCCATAAGAGATATGGAAGCTAAAATGGCGGATCAAATGGTTCTTAGCTCTATTGAGTCCTTCCAGACGAAGCAGGCACAAGATATGCGACGATCAAGGGAAAGAGATATGTTCTCAGATTATCCCGCTGACTTTGTTGTCCGAGCATTTGATGGACTACATAAAGAAGCCCTTTTTCAGACCCCATTAGCGATACGATCAAGCATAACTGAATCTCAAATTTGTACGTGGCAATCTTTAGCAGGAGATTATTATCTGTCGGAATATTGGCAAACGGTAAAACTAGAAAAAGATCTTAACTGTAGTTGGAATAACCTGCTACCCACCAAGTTTGGTGGTGTCTGCTATGTCTCGATAGGAGGTTTAGTGATTACTGACGAGCATAGTAGACCTGAGACTAAAGTATTTATTAAGCATCTCGAAAAGATACTGGAGACTAAAATTAAATGTAGAGAAAGTTATAGCGATTAGCAAGCGTAGGCTGGGTTTTTAACCCCGCGTTTTGACTTAATATTTTTAATTTCAATATAGATAAAGTTTAGCTTATCGTTGCTCCGAAAGTTCGAACAGACAAACTCTTTTGGGAGTTTCCCAAACTTTGTGTAACTGCTTATAATCCACTAACTGGAGAATAAGCAATGACTACTCAATCTGACATTAAAAAACTGGCCGAGCAAATGGCTGGTAGCATGAAAAGCTTCGATGACATCAAAGACTTCCAAAAGCAGCTCATGCAATCCTTTATTGATACTGCCTTAGAGGCTGAGATGGAAGAGCATCTCGGCTACCCTAAACATGAGAAGGCAGACAAGCCCAATAAGCGCAACGGCCACACTAAAAAGACCGTCCGCAGTGACACAGGCGATCTTGAGATATCCACCCCAAGAGACCGCGGTGGCAGCTTTGAGCCTGTGCTGGTCAGTAAGCATCAAACCCGTATCTCAGGTCTTGATGACAAGATCATATTCCTTTACGCCAAGGGTCAAACCACCACCGAGATTGTAGAGAGCATTAAAGAGCTCTACGATGTCGACATTTCAAGCTCTCTTGTCTCAAGAGTCACCGATAACATATTAGAGGACATCACCGCTTGGCAGAACCGGCCGCTGAGCAGTGTTTATCCTATCGTCTATTTGGACTGCATCGTCGTGAAGATACGTCAAGACAAGCAGATCATCAACAAAGCCATTTACTTAGCGCTAGGTGTTGCTCTTAACGGTAAAAAAGAGCTGCTTGGTATGTGGTTATCAGAGAATGAAGGCGCTAAGTTCTGGCTGGGTGTTCTCACTGAACTACAAAACCGCGGGGTGCAAGACATCTTAATCGCTTGTGTTGACGGTCTAAAGGGCTTCCCTGATGCTATCAACACCGTCTATCCAAAGGCACAGGTTCAGCTGTGTATCGTACACATGGTGCGCTATTCAATGAAGTTCGTACCATGGACGGATAAGAAGGCCGTAGCGGCTGATTTAAAGGCCATCTATGGCGCTGATACGCTTGAGATGGCAGAGGCCAATCTTGAGCACTTTGATGAGGTGTGGGGCGAGAAATACCCGCACGTGGTTAAGTCTTGGCGCAATAACTGGGAGGGCTTAACGGTGTTCTTTAATTACCCTAAAGACATCAGAAAAGCCATCTATACCACCAATGCGATAGAGTCGCTAAACAGTGTGATTCGGACAGCGGTGAATAAGCGTAAGGTGTTCCCATCTGATCAGGCAGCATTCAAAGTGGTGTACTTAGCAACTCAGCAGGCATCCAAAAAGTGGTCTATGCCCATTCGTAACTGGACGTCTGCTTTAAATCGCTTTATGATTATGTTTGATGATCGTATTAGTAAGCATTTAATCTAAATGGCAGTTACACAGAATTTGGGATGGTCTCACTCTTTTTACTCACGTTCTAATACAATACCGTCAAAATAACCTCGCATACCACAATGCCGCTCTCTAAATTGATTATCAGGATCTGTTAACACTAACTGCGTTTTGCCTTTATGAGATGCTGGGTATAAATGCAATTCAGTAGCTTCGTTTTGCTGCTCATCACTGATAACCCAGTGATTCTGTGACCATGTTGCCTTACTAACTTCAATCTCACAGGTATGCGCATTGGTAAAAATTAAAACGCCTTCAATTATGGCAAGGTAAGGCTTGTTAGCGACTTTATGAATGGATATAGAGTTTTCAGCTTCTTCGGCATCATCCCAACGCTCAGTATCTGGATTATACATTGAGATTTGAGTAGACTCTGAAAATTTACCAAACGCATTTTTGCTAGGTAAATCGGAACGATTCGGCTTGCTTGAATCACTTTTAGACAAAGCATCATGACTTTTTTCTTCAATATACTCTTTATACTCACGGATAAGACACGATGTATCTTTACAGGTATTACGTTGGAACTTTAGCCATGTTCGTTGCTCATAAATCACCCAATCTTTACTGTCTTTATCATTTGACTCGTTAATGAGATCATTTTTATATTTCTTTGCCATCGCTTCATCAAGCTTGGATAGCTCAGTGCTTTCGCAAATGGTTTTTTCTACCCAAGTAGTCGCTTTTTTACAATCAAAACTTGCTGAATTTGCATAAGTAGATAGTAGACAAACACCTAAAGTGGTAATGATAGCTACGGCTGATTTTTTCATGTTATTCTCATCGTTTAATGCTTAATTTCGAAAATTGATACTATTGTTCTAAAGCTGAATATGAATATAGCATTGTCACTATTAAATAACCTATAAATGCTATGCTAAACCTATCAGCAACACTCAATCGTACTCATCACTCACGCCATAAAAAAGGATTTTATAATGGTAGTGTTAAAGACCCTGTTTAAATGGATCGTTTTGCCTATCGTAGCGCTACTCATTATTATCAGCTTAGGCTTAGTGGTGACAGGCAACGCTTATATTTTTCGTGGCTTACAGCTCACTTATCTGAAAGGTGAAAATACCGCCAATATCGATGATTATATCGATTTTGATAACCGTACTATCCGCGCAAAAGATACTATTGAATGGGACAAAGATGCTAACTTTGGGCAAGTCAAACTTACGCCTACCTTGAAAAATGCTTTGGATACTGACGAAACCGTTGCCTTTGCCATTATCAAAGATGGCAAGCTGCTGTACGAAAATTATTGGCAAGGTTACAGTGCCGACTCGCATACCAACAGCTTCTCGATGGCAAAAACCGTCACCACCATGCTGTATCTCAAAGCCGTGGAAGATGGCTATATATCAAGCGTTGATGAGCCAATTACCAAGTGGCTACCTGAATATGCGGATAACAAGTATGCGCAAAATTGTACCCTCGCAGATTTCTCAGCGATGACTTCGGGCTATGATTGGACGGAAGATTATTACTTTCCTATCAATCCTACAGCCGAATCGTATTATGGTCATGATTTAGTTAAGCAAATGGTCAATCGTGACTTTGTTGAGCCTTGTGTTGACCAGTTTGAATACTCGTCCGGCGATACGCAAATGCTTGGCATAGCTTTGTCGCGTGCTTTAGAGCCGCATGGCTATACCATCTCTAGTTATCTAGAAGAGAAGTTTTGGCAACCACTCGGTATGCAAGGCGACGCTTATTGGTCGCTTGATGGCTCAGAGAGCATCGAAAAAGTATATTGCTGTCTCAATGCCAGCGCTTTAGATTTTGCCAAATTTGGGCAGCTATTATTAAACGGTGGCGAGTGGCAAGGCGAGCAGCTACTCAGTAAAGAACATGTTAAGTTTATGATTACGCCCAATGCCGCAGCATTTGCAGACGGGCAAGCGCAAGTTTACGGTCATTCGGTGTGGACGGATATGGACAGTCCGATTCCGTTTTATGCCATGCTGGGTCATTTAGGTCAGAGAGTATTAGTGCTGCCCGAAGAGAACGTGATTATCGTCAGACTTGGCAAGCAGAAAGGTTTGCCCACACCAATAGAGGGATTTCATTTGGAGCCAGATTTGGGTCAATATGTTACTGAGGTTAAAGTGATTTTAGATGGTTTGGCGGAGTGATGGGGTTGTTGGATGTTTCATCAATTAGTGGTTGTATGAGCTAACAACAACTGGCTCATACAGCCGTCATTATCATTGGCTCATTTTTTCAATATCACCTAATGTGAGACCAGTTTCTTGGGTGCTATAAATAACGATACTTTCATCGTCGATTTTACCATTCATAACCAACCTACCGATACGATTACTGGCTTCTTGATTGCCTTGATCCGCGGCTTTTTTGTACCATTCAAATGCTTCATCATAGTCTTGTGGAACGCCGTAACCATTCTCGTAGAGACCACCAACATTAAGCTGTGCCATATCTGAATCTTGAGCGGCAGCTTTTCTGTACCAACCCAATGCTTTGGTGTAGCTTTGCGGCACGCCTCTACCAAAATAGTACATCGTACCAATATTTCCTTGAGCATCGACAGAAGCACTACTAGGATCTATATTATTAGCTGATAACAAATACCACTTCATGGCCTTTTTATAGTTTTGATCAATACCTTTTCCACTTTCGTACATAATAGCTAGGTCGGTTTGAGCGTGAGAATATCCTTGTATAGCAGCTCGCTGAACCCACTCAAATGCTTTGTGATAATCTTGATCTACACCAATACCTTCGTGATACATAATGCCTATATGATGTTGAGCAGGTGCATAGCCTTGAGTAGCAGCTTCTTGAAACAGTTTAAAAGCTTTGTCATCATCTTCAGGAACTGAGTCGCCCTCGTAGTAGGCTAGCCCAAGTTTGTATATCTCGGTAGGGGTGCTTTGATTAGATAATACAGATATGCTTGATGATTCCGCTGAGCAAGCAGAAGCTAACAAACCACTGAATAGTATTGTAGCCAGTAATAAAGGCTGAATTAAAGGCGTGATTTTCCTTTGATACATTAAAACCTCGTTAGAAAATGCTATTGAACAGGCTGATTTGGACTCACCTGCTCATACGTTTTACCTTCTGTTACAGGTATGCAGTCGACCTCTCTTTGAGATTGAGTCGGCTTGCAGTATGGCATGCTATCTATATATTCAAATACGGTTCCGTAGCGATGTATACCAGCAGGTAAGGGTTTTAAATAAATGTCTCCCAGATCAATTGTCACGGGAGTCTTTGAGTCATTACCCTTAAATTGTGCCATACCATCAATTGCAAACAGACGTCGTTGATAGCCTTGCGTATCAATCATGACACTGGCATCTTTAGCTATAGCTTTAAAATAATCTGCGCCCATCTCATCTGTATCTATCTTTTGCATAGTAGGCAGCTCAAAGCGACCTGTGTCATCAGAGGTGCTTTGAATGTTGTCTGTTAAGTAAACCTTAACATTACTAATGGGCTGGTCAGTTTGCCTGTCAATGAGCTTACCCTTTATAGAAGGCGTCACATAAAGCACTTCAGGCTCTTGTGCAGTACAAGAAGTAGTTACCAAAGCTGTCAGACAAACGATACTAAATAAGCTGACTTTATTAAGCATCTTCATGGTTTACTCCATCTGGTATTGGAATGCAATTTACCTCTTTTTGCGACTCATTAGATTGGCAGTAAGGCATGTCTTCTATGTACTGTTCATATTTATAACTGCTTTCTATTCCTACATTGTTCGGTAACGGTTCTAGATACAATTCACCCATATGAATATATTCAGGCACTTCAGAAATGCTTACTATCTTTACTCTTTGAATACCGAAGTTCGAGTAGGTTTTGCCCTCATAGTTTTTCTTGTTAATCGAAATATCCATCTCACTCAATTCTGCGCTATCAGAGACATCATCACTAGTTGTAATTGCAGGAAGCCTGAAATAACCGTTTTCATCGGTTTGCGTGTAAGTGTTACCTGTATATAAAACATTAGCTTTAGTAATAGGTTGATTAGTATATTTATCTAGTACTTGGCCAGTAATAATAGGCGTTAGATAGTGCGTAGTAGTAGGTTCTGCCTGACAAGAAGTTAATGAAGCTGATAATAAACATAGTCCAGATAATAATTGTATTTTCATACCTAACCTCTACTTACTAATGGGACAACTTTAATCATTGATAACCATAAATCAATGATTCCGCTGAACAAGCAGAAGCTAACAAACCACTGAATAGTATTTTAGCCAGTAATAAAGGCTGAATTAAAGGCGTGATTTTCCTTTGATACATTAAAACCTCGTTAGAAAATGCTATTGAACAGGCTGATTTGGACTCACCTGCTCATACGTTTTACCTTCTGTTACAGGTATGCAGTCGACTTCTCTTTGAGATTGAGTAGGCTTACAATAACCTACAGTCAAGTATTCAGTTTTATACTCAGCTTCTTTACCAGCTGGTACTGGCATCAGGTAAATTTTTCCCATATTGACATATCTTTTTTGACCATCGGCGCTAGTCGTGAAAGCTAATCCTCCATTCGTATATGACTTATATTCATAGCCTTCTTTAAATATTGCAAGACTCGCACCTCGCCTAGACCTACTCTCCTGATAACTTGGTTCGTTGAAAGTATATTCAACTGTAGTAAATGGAACAGTAAATCGACCTTGTTTATCAGTGTAGTCAAGAGCTTGACGATTGATCACAGTTTTGACACCTTCAATAGGCTGATTGGTTTGCTTATCAATGACCTGACCCGTGATCTGCGGAGCAACGTAGACTAGTTTTTTCTGACAACCCAACGTACTGATTGTTAAAAAAAGTAATATTGAGAGATATGAGGTTTTAATATACAAGTGAAGCCTGCTTATCTTATAGGATATTCAAATCTTTCAATAAATCTTAATCTATATCTTTCCTTATCATCCATTCCACCTATTACTACTGTGTATTTGTCGTTAGTCAAATTTGCATATTCGCTTTTTTTCAATCCTAGTAAATCATCATTCATACAGATACTTTCGCCCTCTTCTAATTTATAGTATTTTTGAGAGTTTGGCGATGCTTGCCAAATTTTTTTATTAGATAATGGGTCGTTTCCAAGTACTACATCCACATAAGATAAGTTTATAAACTTTAAATCATCATATTTCTTGGTTGATGTTAAGTATGCGGTTTCAAATTTTGGTAAAAAACACAGGCCTTTTTCATCGGTATTTACTAAACCAATAGCTCCACCAATCGGTGGTCTATGAGAAGGGTTACTTTCGCAGGCAACTAAAGAAAATAGCGCCGCTATAAGGGTTAATGACTGAATTTTACGGTAGTAAATTTGCATTTGAAGAGTCCTTTATGAAATTTGAGAGTATGCTTTTATAAATATCTTGATTTGTTCTATAAAGCATACCTGATTGACTCACAATTCTATCGATATCAGTATCATGAAAGTAAGAATAATAATCCGCAATAATATCGCCTTGCTGTTCCATATTATAGTCGCTCAATGTCTTAGAATTTTCTAACACGTAGTTATAAGGATCACACCCATTCAATTTACACCACGGGTGTAATAGAGCGCCTTTTATCATCACAGAATAGCCCAACTGATGCTGCCAGACATGTACCATCTCATGTATGAATAGATGTCTTAAGCCTGCATCTTGAGGTACTAAATTTGAAAAATCATCTCTATACAAGCCTTTAGGAAAATAAATCTCGCCATTTGGCGTCATTACCGTATCGTCGTTCTGTAATCCAAAAGGTAAGAATTCATCGTTATGAATATAGACATCAGTATAATCAATTGAATTAGCAAAAACTAAACTTGCCATACTGATTTCGCCTGATGTTAAAGCTCGCTTAGTTTGTATTCCAAACTGCTTAGCCGTGTTATCAGGTATAGGCGTTAGAGTATGTGCAAAAATTTTAAAGTCCGACGTACTATTACCTATACTGGGTATTTTTATTTTTATTTGTTCAGCTTGTGACAACTCAATTTTTTCAGTATTTCCATTTTCATCTGTTTTGCCACTTATTGATCCTTGAGCATGCTCAATAATATATTCTAGTGATTTTAGTGGCTGTTTCGTTAATTCATCAATAAGCTGAATAACATCATTATATGTGTCATTACCCATTATCTTATCGAAATACTCTTTAGCCTCTCGCCTTATTACCTCAGCCTGCTCAACTCCCATCACATCAAATCCTGACTCTGCAAATGACTGCTGACTAGCAATCAGTTTAGCGCCGCAGCTGGTGACATCGCCGCCACGTGCGATGGGTGCGCCATCGACGATAAAAGAAGCATCGCCACTAAGAATAGTGGTCACCTTTTTGCATTTCTTGCAGATGACTTTATCGCCTTTACGCGAGACTGGGATACCGTTATGAGTAGTATGCGGTGAGCCGGAGATGACCGTCCCACCATGAGAGGTCTTTGCGCCAACGGTGATATAGGCTGCCATAGTGCTACCTTGCTTAAATGCCCAAAGTTTAGATTCTCATTGAATCTATTATTTGCCTGACATTATAGAGGGCTACAGCGTTAAATATCAAACTTAAGTTTAACTAAAGGTAGGATTTATATAGTGAGATTAGCCTGCGCAAATTATAAAAGCGTTAGAATGATTGACGGTAGCAACAAATTGAGAGTCTTTATTTGTTAATCTAAGGTATTAATAACAAGCAAAAATCTAACCTTCTATCTCATTAGTTAGCCACTTAGAAACATCCTCAATCTGCGCAGCTAACTCAGTATGCGCTCTACCTAATTCACCAAGCTTTGTTTTGATATCGACTTTATTGTATTTAGCGTCAGTCAGCGTGTTTTTTAATAGATCAATCAATTCCACGTTTAGCGCGTCAGAGAAGATAACCACCTCGCGTATCACTGCTTGCTTGACATCAAGGTGCAAGTCAATAATGCCCCAATCAAAGCGCGTCTCAATGTGATGGGTAAATTCAGGCGTTTTACCAAAACGCCAATCCCAATCTGCCATTTGCTGATAGTATTTGTTCAGGTTAGGTTGCTTGGCGAGACTGGCTTCATCCAATTCTTCTACTGGCGCAGTGTCGCCATAATCAGTGTCACGATAGTATTCGCAAAACGCCTCGATAATCGCCTCGGATAAAGTCTCGTGATTGATGTCTGCATTAAACTCAACCAAGTTGGCGACACGCGCACGCACGGACTTGATGCCTTTGGCTTTGAGCTTAAGGGGATGCGGATTGAGATAATCGCCCAGCTTTTGCATATTGGCATTGACCAGTAATGTGCCATGATGAAAGCTGCGATCGGCGGCGTGTTTGAAGGCGCTGCCTGATATTTTTCGATCGCCCACTTGCATATCATTACGACCAGATAGCGTGGCGTCTATTCCCAGTTTTTTTAGTGCGTTGATGATAATGGTAAAATTAGCCGTTTGGTCATACGTGTGCTTGGGCGACAAAAAAGTAAAGTTGGTGTTGCCCAAATCATGAAATACCGCGCCGCCGCCACTTTGACGCCGCGCCAAAAACACCTCGTCTGCTTCCATTTTATCGATTTTGCATTCTACCCATGGGTTTTGTGAGCGCCCAATGACCACGGTTTCGCTATTGCGCCATAAGAATAGCGTGTGCGAGTCGGGATTGAGGGTATTAAATATCCAGTCCTCAGTGGCAAGATTGAACCAAGGATTGGTCACCGCAGACTTTAAGATGCGCAATTTCATGTTTGTCCTTTTTTAAGGTATGAGTTTAAGAGTTTTAAAATTAACAACTATTTTATGCGAGTTAAAATAACAAAAAAAGTTGGCAAAAAAATCTATAACTTTTACTGACTTTATGGAGTGACTAGGTATAATGCTACCTAACATAAGTTTGAGCGATTTTATATTGGATTAATGCCTACTAAAATGGTTTTTTATAACGTAGTAGAATCGCCCATAAAACACTCATTATTAAAATAGTGACACTCAAAAATGAATAGTACACCAAGGAAAGTCAAGTTCTCTACTATCATGAGCCTTCTAAAAAAGAAGCCAATTGCACTGTTTTTTGGATTACTATTTTCTTTTTTTGCCTTGCTGATGTTCGTTATTTTTACCCTGATATTCTCTTTTACGGGTAATGACAGTCCAAAAATAGACTATGAGTTAATCGACTCTCAAGGTATAGAAACGAGCGCTGAAGTCACTGATATTCAGGTCGAAAGCAACGTAACCATAAACGATGTTCATCCGACAATCATCTCATACCAGTACCTCAAAAATAATGAGGCAGTTAGGTCTAAATACAAAGTTCTGGAAGGTGAAAGAATCGAAGGGCTCCAAGTTGGCGATAATCTCGCTATTAAAGAACTAAATGGTCAATCAATCATACAGAATTTACAGCCTTACCGCTTTCCAGTGGCGCTACTTTTTCTGATACCTATACCGTTTATGCTATTTGGCCTGCCATTTTTAATTTATTTATTTATTAGTACCAGAAAAGAGCTAAAGCTATACAAGTACGGGCAAGTCGCTACGGCGCGTATCGTTTCTATGATGCCAAAATATGCCATTCCTATTATCAATTTTGGACAAGGCGTCATCGTGCATTATGAATATGAAACGAGAAGTGGCAATAAAGTGATAGGGGAATCGTTAACCACAGATTTCTCAATTATAAGTGATAAAAGAACAGGGGATGATATTCCGATCTTTGTAGCGGCGAACAATGAATATCAATCATGCGTCATTCCCAAGCTAGAATCGCTTCGCAATAACTGGGGTATTCATTTTGAATAAGAGTGTTCTTCATAAACCTCTCCTTTATTATGCAAAATATTCCTGAAGAATAGCCGCCATATTACGCTCGGCAAGTCCTGTGATAAACACATACGGATTGACGCCAGCGCTACTAGGGATTAATGCACCATCTCACTCAACCTTATAGTCGACACAAATCACGCCAGTTAAACAGTCTCTATTACCATCCGTTTTCCATGGCGAAGGTTTTTGCAATACTTCTGTTAATTGATAGCGGGGAATCTCCCAGTCGTCTATCTTATTGCCATTATCATCCTTGTTTGGCACGGGATACTTTTTCTTACGCTTACTATCGGACAACGCCATAAAATCAAGAAAAGTGTGCGCGTCTTGAGCCAAGATACTACTCGGACGCTTGGCTAACTGCTGTATGGCTTGCTTGTACTTGGGATCAGTAAACTCATGTATAGAGTCATCTGTCCATTGGGTATTGTTGGATCCGTAAAACAGTACATAACGGTACGTCGCAAATAAATTTTTAGCATCTTCAGTAAAGTAACTATCTGGGTATGTTTTAACATAGTTCTCCCAAAACACAGCACGGGCCATCACCTCGTCAAAAGACACCGCCACCGCACCATCATTCCAAAAAATATCCTGATTGTCTTTTGCCATACGTTGAATAAATATGGCTTGATCTGCAGGTAGATAAGGGACAAATAGGTCTGCCATCGCCTTTAGATTATGATGAAATTTGAAGATGCCTTCGCCTACATACAGCACGCTAACGTCAGCGTTACTCTGCACCAATTCACTAAGATATCGTTTACGTGGGCTCAGTGCTTTTAGTTGTTCAACGGATAATTGTTTGCCTTGATTTATAGTCTCTGCTACATCGTGAAAGCTTGCACAGTCCATAGAATCATTAGAACCCAAAAAACGTCCGTACAGTGCTTGATATTCTGTTAGCCATTGCAGGATTTCGACGTTCGCAGTCATTGGCAAGCAAGCATTTAATTGTCGTTGGATACCATGAATATCTTCAATTTTACTTTTGTTATCAATGTCCTTCATAGAAGCACTGAGCTTAGTGCACACCAGCTTATTTGTTAACTGTTTTTCAGACAATGCGACCAATGCATTAGTGAGTGCTCTTGGCGTTTTTGCTTCTATTAATGGCTGCGTGCTTGGCTGTTTTGCCGTTTGCGTGGACATTGATGACTTATTTAATGTATCTGAGTTATCTGAGTTGTCTGAGTTTTTTTCATATCAGATGGAGGTTGGCAAGCGCTCATAGCAAATAATAGGCTTACTCCCATCATGAGTGACAATGTGGTCTTTTGCATATGCGGTATCCTTTGAGTACGTCCTAAAAATGGTAGCCATCATAACCATTGTCGACTAAATAGTGTCAGTATACAGCGGCTATGTCAGCTGATGACATAATCAGCCAATATTATTAAAGTCATTTGCTTAATATCATCATAAGAGGACTTGAATAATGAGTATTATCAATACCGATATCATGCCATATCGGTATTTTTGTTTGTAATTTTTCCTTGAATAACCGCAGCTGTCCCTTATAATAACCGCAGCTATCCCTTATAAAGAAAACCAATAAAAGCATATTTACCTATGCTCTTATAAGCACTTTTAACACATGCTTTGACTATAAATAATTTTTATAATTGGTAAAAATAGGAAACCTTATGGCACACGATATTTTATTTGAGCCTGTAAAAATGGGCACACAAACGCTAAAAAATCGCATTATGATGGCCCCACTGACACGTCTGCGTGCCGTTGAGCCAGGCGATGTCCCTATCACATGGGCAGCAGAGTACTACTCGCAGCGTGCAGGGGCGGGCCTTGTCATCACTGAAGCGACGCAAGTATCGTTTCAAGCAAAAGGCTATGCAGGCGCACCAGGGCTACATACTCAAGATCAAGTCACTGCATGGAAAGCCATCGTTGACAATGTCCACGCTAAAGGTGGCAAGATCGTCGTCCAGCTATGGCACACAGGACTTGTCTCACATGAAAGCGTACAACCTGAACGCCGTGCGCCAATTTCAGCCTCAGATGTCGATGTAGGTATCCGTACCTCATTGCGTGATAGTGACAACCAAGCCATTCGCGCGGATGCCACGCCGCCGCGCCCAGCCAGTCTTGATGAGATTCAGCAAGTGGTTACTGACTTTGCACATGCAACCAAGTGCGCGCAGGAAGCGGGGTTTGATGGTATTGAGATTCATGGCGCGCATGGTTATTTGCTGCATCAGTTTTGGGCCGAGCATACCAATCAGCGTGACGATGAGTACGGTGGCAGCCGCGAAAACCGCGCGCGTCTAACCTTGGACGTGATTGATGCTTGCGTAGAGGCATGGGATGCTGATCACGTGGGTATTCGTATTTCACCACTTGGCACGTTCAACAATGTTGAGGGAGGCTACGAAGAAGACGATAACATTTGGCTGATTGAGCAAATCAACAAGCGTGGTCTAATGTATTTGCATCTGTCAGAGCCAGACTGGGCAGGGGGTACGCCTTATAACGATGAGTTCCGCCAAAACGTACGTAATGCTTTTGGTCAACTGATTATTGCCGCTGGTGGCTATGATGCGGACAAAGCTGAGAAGAACATCAAAGCAGGCTATATCGATGCGGTAGCATTCGGTCGTGATTATATTGCCAACCCTGATCTCGCTGAACGTATTCAAGAGGGCGCACCGCTCAACGAGCAGCATCCAGAGAGCTTCTATGGTGGCAGCACGGTTGGCTACACTGATTATCCGTTCCTGAACCAAGCGTAAAGTCGCATCGATCAGCCTTAATGCTGAAAAGATGAGTCATAGCGTTATAAACAATAAAAAGCCACCTTACTATCATTAGTAGGATGGCTTTTTTATACTTATTTTTTGACTATATTTAGCGTTTTAACTATTTACCAAAATTCCCCGTTTGGTAATCGCGAAACGTTTGTTTTAATTCTGCTTGAGTATTCATGACAAAGGGGCCATAACTGGCGATAGGTTCGCCGATAGGTTCCCCGCTCAGCAGCAATAATTTAACGGGTGCTACTGCTTTTTCCGCCTCCGCCGTTGCTGGATAAGCCAATTCAATAGTGTCCGTAGTATCCGTATTGACTGCCGCATCGGTCGTGATTATAGAGGTATTTTCATTTTGTAAGTCTGTGCGGGTTTTGCTAGGCGCTACAAACTGAATCAGTTGACCAGCTACGACGTGCGTACCATTGACCAACAGCTCGCCTTCTTGCACCAATAACAAAACATTATGAAGGTTCGGTATCTGTAGCGTCGTCGATCCTGCTGCCTGTAACTCGATATCCCATAAGTTAATAGGGCTAAAGGTGCTGGCAGCGCCGGTTGTCCCTTGCCAATCACCTGCGATAATAGCCGCTTTGCCAATCACGCTTTGGTTGATAGAATCTCTTTGGTTGTTAACAGCTTTTTGACTGGTCACTTCTTTTTGGACGCCAGCATTGCTATCAGCCAGCAACTCGACAACCGGCATATCTGCACGCCTGATGGTTTGATACTTCGGGTCAGTCAGTTTGTTAGCACTAGGGAGGTTCACCCACATTTGCACCATACTAAAGACGCCACCGCGCTGACCAAAATCCTGCGAATGAAACTCTTCATGCAAGATGCCACGCCCTGCGGTCATCCATTGCACATCACCTTCGAAGATAACACCATTGCCACCCGTTGAGTCCACATGACTGATTTCACCAGAGTAAGCAATGGTGACAGTCTCAAAGCCTTTGTGCGGATGCTGTCCGATACCATGAGGCTGTACGTGATAATCGGGGTTGGGCGCAAATTTCGTCGGCTCGCCATAATCAAACAATAAAAAAGGGTCGGTATGGCTATAATTAAAATTGGGATCATTCTCAAGATGGTTGATCAAGGTTTTTACATAAAAACCGTCACCTACCCAATGCGGCGCTTTGTCACCATGAATATGTTTAATTGCACGCATTGTTCACCTCGCAAGCCTACGTTTATATTTAATTTTGTCATGACAGCAGTTTGTTAAGACAGCAGTTTGTCATGACATCTTAATATATAATTAATTATGAATATATAGTGTTTATTTTGTTTTATTTTCAAAAATATCAAGCGGCTTATGATAAGAAAGTTCACTTAACGATAAGATTTAAATGTTCAACAGACCTTAAGTGTCTTGTTTTATCAAACCACTTCACCACAGACAAAACCACTGGCCCACGCCCATTGGAAGTTGTAGCCACCGAGCCAACCTGTGACATCCAATACTTCACCGATAAAGTACAGCCTGTCCTGAAAATTGCTTTGCATGGTTTTTGACGAGACTTCATCTGTATTGACGCCGCCACGGGTGACTTCAGCCGTCCGATAGCCTTCAGTGCCGGATGGTTTTAACTGCCAGCCGTTGAGCGTCACCCCCAGTTCGGTCAGACGTTCGTCTTTAATATTGGCAAGCTCGGTATCTTTTATATCGTCCCACAGGTGCGTCTGTAGGGCCGCCAGTAGCTTTTTGGGTAAGGCACTATCGGTATAGTCGGCCAAAACGGTACGGATGAGCTGCCTTGGATGCGACTTTTTATGAGCGAGGAAAAGCGCCGTCACATCGATATCTGGCAGCAAATTA
This sequence comes from Psychrobacter sp. Sarcosine-3u-12, assembly GCF_002836005.1. Lineage (NCBI taxonomy): Bacteria > Pseudomonadati > Pseudomonadota > Gammaproteobacteria > Moraxellales > Moraxellaceae > Psychrobacter > Psychrobacter sp. Sarcosine-3u-12. Next base: position 34,230 of record NZ_PJBY01000099.1, on the reverse strand, counting down.
ATACGGATGCTTTCGCCAGTCTGCCAATAATTTGACAACTGCAACATGGCAGGGCCAGAGAGCCCGCGATGGGTAAACAGTATTGGCAACTTAAAGGAGATACGCTCATTACTGGCAATCACCGGCAGACTGATACCCGCCAAAGCACGGATAAGATCGCCGGTTTTATCCGTAAAAGTAAAGGGTACGAGGCTGGCATCAGTGGAGATGAGCTGATGGCCAAACTGCTGCGCCAATTCATAGCCCAAGCCGCTAGCACCCATGGTTGGGATAGACAGTCCGCCTGTCGCCACTACTAACGATTCGCAGCGGTAGCCTGTTTGCGGCAGCTTAGCTTGATTGCCTGATTCTTTTCTCTCTTGCTTGTCTTTTTTGCTGAGTTGCTTGGTTGTCAGTAATTCAAATCGGGCATTTTTATCATTTTTAACCGCTTGAACGCTTTCAACCTGCGCATTTAGCTTTACTTGCACGCCTACCGCGCTACATTCGTCAAGTAGCATGGTCAAAATATCTTGTGCAGAGTCATCACAGAACAGCTGCCCGTGCTCGCGCTCGTGATAGCGAATTTTGTGCGCTTCCACCATACCGATGAACTCCCAGCTGGGATAACGACTCAGTGCTGACTTACAAAAATGCTGATTGGCACCGATAAAGTGCTCAGGCTCGACGAAGTAATTGGTAAAGTTACAGCGTCCACCACCTGACATCAGGATTTTTTTACCCGCTTTATTGGCATGATCTAGGACCAATACGCGGCGACCACGGCGACCGGCCGTGAGCGCGCAATACAACCCTGACGCACCAGCGCCAATGATGATGACATCATAATAGGTATGAGAGTGTCCTGTACGCTGATTGTCCATTGCGATTGGTTCCATAAAGCGATAAGTTTAAAAAGGTAAAAATAATATGCCCAGCTTACTTTTATAGCTTAGGGTTTTGCCTATATTAGCCAAACATAATCTTTAGAGTGGCTATTGTCCATATTTAACCAGAGGTTACAAGGATTAAATCTCAAGGTCGTTAAAAGCCGCGATAAACACGTTGTTAGAAATAGCAAGAAAAATTGATATCAGCCGTGCGTGATCTATCGATATGACTTTTTACTGACTATAGATTTTATAGCGAGTCACTAATGATAAGTTGTGCAGCGGAATTGTTATGATTGAGCGTTGATGCCTTGCAACCGTTGCGCTAATTTGTCAAACTATCATTGAGTGTCACACATTATGGAAGATGACCCTTATTGCCTCTATAGCTACTCGTTATTGACGATCCGTTATACAGGTCATAATAATTAGAAGAGGACGATGACTATGACTCAAAAATCATTTCCCGTTGCAGCTGAGTTTGCCGCTGCTGCCAATACGACAGCTGAGCAATACGCTGCAGACTATAAAAGGTCTATCGAGTCGCATGAAGCGAACGACGCTTTTTGGGCTGAGCGCGCTGAGCTGATTGATTGGATCAAAAAACCCACCAAGATCAGCGACGTTAATTATGATTTAGATGATTTTCGTATCAAGTGGTTTGAAGATGGCGAGCTGAATATCTCAGTCAATTGCCTCGATCGACATCTAAAAAACAACCCTTACAAACCCGCTATTATTTGGGAAGGTGATCATCCCTCCCTACACAAAATTATCTCCTTCAAAGAATTGCATGCGGCGGTATGTCGCCTAGGCAACGCGATGCGTAAGCTTGGCGTCAAAAAAGGCGATCGTGTGACCTTGTATATGCCCATGATACCAGAGGCGATGATCGCTATGCTGGCATGTGCACGTATCGGTGCTATCCATTCTGTAGTATTTGGCGGCTTCTCTGCTGAGAGCTTGGGCAATCGCTTGATTGATAGCCAGTCCAAAATTGTCATTACAGCTGATGAGGGGCTGCGCGGTAATAAGCATACGCCGCTCAAAGCCAATGTCGATCGTGCCTTGGATATGGATGGCACAGACAGTGTAGAAAGAGTCGTTGTTGTGCATCGTACGGGTAACTCTGTACCGATGAGTGGTCGCCGTGATATTTGGTATCATAATTTGGTCGACGGTGAGTCAGAGCAGTGCGAACCTGAGGTGATGAATGCCGAGGATCCGTTGTTTTTATTATACACTTCTGGCTCGACAGGTAAGCCCAAAGGCGTGCTGCATACCACTGGGGGCTATATTACTTATGTGCTATCGACCTTTCGAGACGTCTTCGATGTCAAAGAAGACGATGTCTTTTGGTGTACAGCCGATGTCGGTTGGGTGACTGGTCATACTTATGCGACCTATGCACCGCTTGCCAATGGCACGACGACTCTGATGTTCGAAGGAGTGCCAGAGTATCCAACTTGGGCGCGTATTGGTCATATTATCGACAAGCATGATGTGACTATTTTATACACCGCACCGACGGCTATTAGAGCAATGATGAAAGAGGGGGATACCTTCGTTCGGGAGTCGGATCGCTCAAGCTTGCGCTTGCTTGGGTCAGTTGGGGAGCCGATCAACCCCGAAGCGTGGGATTGGTATTATCACGTTGTTGGTGATGGCAAATGTCCGATTGTCGATACGTGGTGGCAGACCGAGACGGGCGGTATTCTCATGGCACCAATACCGGGCACGGTCAATATGAAGCCGGGCGCTGCGATGAATCCGTTGTATGGCATCAGACCAGAAATCGTCGATAGTGACGGCGTGGCACTCGAAGGCTCTGCTGAAGGCAACTTGGCTATTAATAGTAGCTGGCCGGGACAGATGCGTACCATCTATAATGATCATAAGCGCTTTTTGCAGACTTACTTTACAGAGTATCCGGGTTATTATTTTACCGGTGATGGCGCGCAGCGTGACGAAGATGGACACTATTGGATTACCGGCCGTGTCGATGACGTGCTCAATGTCTCTGGACATCGATTGGGTACGGCAGAAATCGAAAGCGCCGTAGTGGCTCATCCTGCGACTGCGGAGGCCGCTATTGTCGGTATGCCGCATGATATCCGCGGTATGGGGATATGTGCCTTTGTCATTCTCAAGTCGGGTGAAGCTTCAAGCGAGTCGCTAAAGGCGGAGCTAAACCGTCATGTGCGTGCAGAGATTGGGCCGATTGCCAACTTGGATGCTATCTATATCGTCGATGCGCTGCCAAAGACCCGCTCGGGCAAAATTATGCGCCGCATCTTACGCAATCTTGCCGCTGGGCAATATGTTGGACTGGGGGATTTGTCTACCCTTGCAGACAGCTCAGTCATCAATCAACTGGTCGAGGTGGTCAAAGCCGAACGTGCGGCATAGTGGTCATGAGCACTTGATAAATAAAATAACATCTACTTTATAAATGTTCACATAAGCCATGCTATTAAAGGTAGCATGGCTTTTTTACGCAGAGGTTATTGATATTAGGGCCTATTAAAGGTTCAATATTATCTAAAAACCAGCCAATCAAAAGTAATATGCTATGCTTATAAATGCTATTTTCTGACGACTTATATTGAATCAACGATATTGTAAAAGGCCTACTGTCATTATGACTGATCATTCTGCACCCTCTGCACATACCTCAGTACCAAAAATCGCCATTATAGGTGGCGGTTTGACGGGATTGTTTACGGCCACTTTGCTTGAGCGGGAATTGGCTAAGCGTCAAGAGTCAAAGGTACAAATAACCATCTTTGAAAAATCCCGTAGCGTGGGGCGTCTGGCGACTCGCTACCGTACCGATGAAAAGACGGGCAACAACTGGCAATGGGGCTTTGGCGCGCAGTGCTTTACAGTCAAAACAGACCGTTTTAAACAATTTATCCGTCCTTGGCTTGATAGTCGCCTATTGCAGCCGTGGCTTGCGCAAGTGGTTCATTTGACTCTTGCTAATGAAGATGGGCATATGCCTCAAATCGAGCCAAAAGAGCAGTGGGATACAAAGCATGCACGTTATATCAGCACCCCAAAAATGACCAGCTGGGGGCGTGCATTGGCCGATGAGTTGCAGCATACCCGCATAGCATTTAAAACCCGTGTCGCGCCATTACATAAAGCGCATTTTGTAGAGGAAAATAGTGCTGATAGCAAAACGGAACTGTTCGATGAAGAGGGCAACAGTCTTGGCGGCTTTGATTGGGTGATTTGTACCGCGCCAAATGCTCAGGCGCTAGAATTGATGGCAGATAGCGGCTTTGCGAGACAAGCTGATATTACTAAGCCAAAAATGCAGGCGTGTTATACATTGATGCTAGGCTGGGATGAGGTGCCACAGTTACCTGCGATCTTTACGAGTCAGGCATCAGTAAGATGGGATGTAGCTTACGTCAATAATTCGCCATTAGATAGAATATTCATTGAGCATCAAAAGCCTGCTCATAGTGCACTACTGCCAAGCGTGACTATCCATGCGCGTAATGACTGGTCAGAAACCCATGTCGATGAGGATATAGAGACCATAAAAGCGCAATTACTAACAGCGGCCAAACAAGCGCTGAATTGGAGTGCTCAAACCGCACCTACCCAGATCGATTGTCATCGTTGGCGTTATGCAGCAACGATTGTCGATGATAACAAAAGTCTGGGTATTTTGGTCGATCAGCGGCATCAATGGATCGTGAGTGGCGATTGGTGTGGACACGGCAATATTGAAAGTTGCTACAAAATAGCAGCAGAGACGGTTAGGGCAATCACTGAAGGGATGTAATAAGGGATGTAATGATGCGTGGGGTTTGGTTAATCTTACCCTTATTTTTAGCCTGTTAAGATAACCATCATTAGAATTGAGGACACGCCCAGCCCTATAGAAGTTTCTTAAGGCATCAAGTTCTCTGATATTACTTATTTAGAGTCCTTTTACTCGCTTTCTTTTTGTTTATATTCAAAGTATCTTGAACTGACCATCAAGAGGTTTTGTCCAGCTTGGCAACTCTCTGATACGTTGATTAAGCCGTATGAACAGCCACGTCACAAAGCTAAAAAGGCAAGGGAGGGCAGTAAACAATGTTTAAGTTTGATTTGGACTTGGGCTTAATGGCGTACCACTTTTTCCAATTGGGTATCGCTTTCATTCTATCACTGCCTATCGCCCTAAACCGTGAAATGAAGGACAACGGCGCTGGGCTTAGAACCTTTCCCTTGGTCACTATTGCCTCCTGTGCCTTTATGCTCGTAGGCATGGATATCTATGACGCCACTGGGGAGGCGAGAATCATGTATGCCATCATTACTGGTATGGGCTTTATCGGTGGTGGTGCCATTTTTAAAAACGAAGAAGGCTCGAAAGGCACAGCGACAGCGGCAAGTTTGTGGAACACGGGCGCTATTGGTATCTCGGTTGCTTACGGTCGTTATGAAATCGCCATCATATTATCGATTGTGGGTTTTTTAATCTTACAATTCTCAGAGCCGTTTAAAGTCAAAAAGTAAATGGTGACAGCCTATTAGTAACGACAACGAGCGCCGAGAAATCAACCACTACTTCCTAAATTATTTAACAATATCAAGGATTTATAGACAAAAAAGAGCCCACAGAGGAGGTGCTGTGGGCTGAGGAAAACTGATCGTGTAGATGGACTACAGGGCAGTGATAGTAACTTGTTATTATTGGTTTTCTTGTTATTGGTTTTCTTTGCTATTGTTCAACTGAGATTAGGGTAATCATTGATAATTCAATGCGTATATATATCTGCTTACAATTCTAAGTGTACAACTGTTTTATCAGCATCGCTATCATAGCGTAAATAATTCTTATTTGACTATTTTGGTTACATGACATTACGTTTTTAGGTGATCTCATACATTGTCATGTTTTGAAAAACTTTTATTCAATGAATAATCTCACTTACCCAATGACAAGTATTTACGGCGTACCAAGGTTAGGTGCAGTACATGGCGCTATAAGCCTTTCAGCTTTTGTTAGTCAATAATTGGTGTTCTAAAACAAAGGTAATTGACGTTTTTGAGTATGAAAAAAAACAATACATAAAGAGATGGCATGACGACCTGCTGGAAAAATGCTAAGCTATCCGCCATTATTATGTCTCTACTAAACTGGGTTTGCCATGACTGACCATACGCAAGTGCATACGCAGGAACCGTCAAGTGCACAAAATACCAAAAGTATTTTTAACTTGCCCAATAATCTGACGATTGCGCGTATCTTAATGATTCCGCTATTTGTGGCGATTGCCTACTGGCCACCAGCCATGGGTATCGGGATGCCAGCCATATCGGATAACGTCATCGCCCGGGTTGGTATGAGTGAGTTCAGCGACAGCTTATTACGTCACTTACTATTGACTGGCGTGTTTATCTTAGCAGCGATTACTGATTGGCTAGATGGTTACTTTGCACGTAAGCTGAATGTGGTCTCCGCGTTTGGCCGCTTTTTGGATCCCGTCGCTGATAAACTCATGGTCGCAGCCGCCCTGATTATATTGGTACAGTGGCATCCCAATATCATTATGGCGATTGCTGCCATTGTGATTATCTCACGTGAGATTGCGGTGTCGGCATTACGCGAATGGATGGCGGAGCTGGGTAAAAGTACCAGTGTGGCAGTGTCTTATGTGGGTAAGTTAAAAACCACTTTTCAGATGATTGCTATCACGGTATTGCTACTAAACTGGGAATCGCTCGAAATGATCGGCTATGTATTGATGGTCGCGGCAGTGATTTTAACCTTGTGGTCGATGTTTATTTATCTAAAAGCGGCGTGGCCTTATTTAAAACAAAGCGGTTAGCTTTTCTTGATTTAACAGTCATTTGAGTCTGCATAAAAAACGCCAGTCGCATCGAGCCACTGGCGTTTTTTATTGTTTAATTTTTAGGGTCTGTTGAACATTCAAATGTGGCACTGGCAGTGGCTATTTTTTAGACAATGCGCAGTGAAATTTTTGACGCCTAGTCATTCTAGGTTAGACAATTTCGCCATGTATTGGCAAAAAATAGTCCTGCCCTGAAAGGCTGATGCTAAAACCACCCCAAACGTTGTTATAAACCTAGCTAAGGTCTCGACATTATCGTCGGTTTACGCCTAGTTTGGTGCGATTTTAGCGATCAGCAGTTCTAATATTTGAATGTTCAACAGACCCTAATATAGTGAGTGAAAAGTCATATCGATATACCAGCAATACCGTGGCGTTTTTAGGATATTTTGACCCTATGTGTAATATCGCCAATTTATTTTAAACTTTGCTTGAATGTATTGTTAAGCTATACTCAAAATAGTAAACAAAATACAAGAGAACTGGATAAAGGTACGATGAAACGTCATCAGAATAAGGAAATAGACATGGCAATATACAAAAAACAGTCGGTCGCTGCCCTTTTATTGCTTGGGTTATTAAGCGGTTGTTCTTCATCGCCAAGCATGCAACAAGAAACAGCCGATGCAGCACAAAGTACACAAGCAGAAGCCTCGCAAGACATGGCTGCAAATCGACAGGCAGAAGCATCGGTACAAGACGCTACGGAGTCAGAGCGCTTGGGCACTCAGTGGGGTGATGATGTGGACTCGGCTGTGACCACTGTTGACCTACGTCGTACCAGTGACGAACCTATCGAGCAGATGCAAGTTGCTTATGCTGACAAAAATTATCAAGGTCGTGCCCTAAATAGTCGATCGTTAGTAGCGGGTAAAGTTGATTTTTCAGTGGCGACGGATATGGGTACTTTGCCTTTATATCGTGACGCTGGTAACTATTATCTGCAAGGAAAAGCAGGCGAAGCCTACCGTCTGGTGTATCGCAATAATAGTGCCAATACTTATGAAATCGTCGCTAGTGTCGATGGCTTAAATGTCCTCGATGGTAGCACTGCCAGCCGTTATGACAGCGGTTATGTGTTAGAGCCTAACGACGATTTAGTCATTGAAGGCTTCCGTAAGAGTCAAAGCGCTGTCGCTTCTTTTATTTTCAGCAAGCCAGATAACGCCTATGCCGCCAATACGGATAGTGGTTCTATAGAAAATACTGGGGTGATTGGCACGGTCATTTATGAGCTTTATGATCCTAAGCAATCGAGACCAAAATCAAAACAGCCACAAGCTTTCCCAGCAGACGATGGCTACGCGAAACCACCGCAATAGTGACGAATACAAGTAATAAAAACGCCAGTCGCATCAAGCCACTGGCGTTTTTATTACTTGTATCTCCAATTATTTTGCTTCTACTTAATCATGAAAATACTACAGCTCGATCGAAAAATTCTCACCTAAGCTTTTTTCGATCGCGGTATCAGTAACTGCCGCCGCCGTCATTTTGACCGCGCTGGTGATCGCATTGCCATTTGCCCAGTATTCCGCTCCATGTGGCGTGACTTTTATCAGCTGAACTCTTGGGTCTTCTTTGCCTTGTTCAAAATAAGCGTTATACATAACCGACCATAGCTCATCGAGTTTTTCTTTATCTTCGACCAATTCAGCGGTACCAGAAATAGACAAATACTTATCATCGCCTTTCGTGGTATATGATAAATTTACTTCTGCATTTTGCTTAATGTTATCGACAGTTTCAGACGGCTTATGGCCGATAAACCAAATCTCTTTGGCACCAATACTGGTTTCAGTGGTATTCATCGGGCAAGAATGCAGATGGTTCTCGCCATTGCGTGTGGTCATCATGGTGTATTTAATGTCTTTTACCATCGCTTGAATGGTGTCCATTTGCGCTTGTTTATTCATAATAGTTATCCTTTACTATTTAAGATTTTAGGGTTCGAAAGTTATTAAAAAGTAACTAAAAAAGCGATGCCGATATAAATCGAAACGTTATAAAAATTACTTGTCTTTAACGACATTTCTTATAAATCTATAACCAGTTATCAATATAGCTAAATCAGCTAATAGAACTATACAGGTGGTCTGTAATGGGCTGTGAAGGTTTGTAAGTTTATAACGATAGACTTTTTAAGCACACATGATAATCAAAATTGACCCATAAAAAACGCCAGCAGGCAAAACCCTACTGACGATCAAAGTGCTCATGTTTTTTTATATTAATAAAAGTCGTGCTAAGTAAGTTTCACGCTAAATAAAAATATCACAAGGCTATAAAATATTATAAAAGGTTATAGAGAGACGGAAAATTGCTCACCGATACCTTCAGCGGTTTTGCCATCTTGTAAAGCAGCCGCAGCCATTTTGAACATATTGACAGTAGTGCTACCGCTTAACCAGCACTCAGCACCATGAGGAACGACCTTGATCAGTTGTACCTCTGGATCTTCTTTACCATGCTCAAAGAATGCATTGTAGACTGGTGACCATAGCTCATCCAATTTGGCTTTGTCGGTCGATAATTCAGCGTTACCACTGATAGAAACGTAATTTTTATCATCTTGGGTGGCATAAGATAGACCGACTTTTGGATTATCTTGAATGTCTTTTACCACGTCTGATGACTTATCACCGATGAACCAAATCTCTTTGCCACCAAGACTGGTCTCGCTGGTGGTCATTGGCCAAGCGTGCAAGTCGCCTTTGCTATTGATGGTGCTCATCATGGCAAATTTTACGTCTTTAATGACCGCTTGGATTTTGTCGATACTCTCTTGCTTACTCATGGTACATCCTTATATTTTTAAAATTATGATGGTTTTAAATTGAGGGTCTGCTTTTTATTTTGAATGACCAGTTATTCCGAATGATCGGCTGTTTCGAATCACCCGTTATTTTGAATACCAATCGCTATTAATTATTATCATTATTAGCTCGTTGTAGAATACCGATAGCACGCCACGCATTTATATAGGTTGCCCGTAATGCGATGTGAGTGTTTGTAAAATATACAATGATTGAGTAAAAAGCTGTCTGAGCCGTTAGCGCATTTTGTTGGCAATTTATCCTGCTTTTACCTGCTTATTACAGGGCTTCTTGTTATAATACGTAGACCATTTACTTTGCATGGCAGAGATGCCTTGATCTTACGGATTATGCCTTTATGATGACCATCGCCGGACAACCGTTTCTTACCGATTTTCAGACGCAGCAACTCATCAGTCAGTTCCAGCAAAAAACCGAGCTAAATGTCAGCCACATCCATACTCAGCAAGTTTATGTGCTATCACGGACGCTTGAAGGTGATGAGCAGAAAAAAGCGCTGGACCTGTTTGGCATTAAGCAAGATATCCAACTTGCCGCGCCGCAAGATAACCAATTACAAGTTATCGTTGCACCGCGTTTTGGCACCATATCGCCGTGGGCCAGTAAAGCGACCGATATCTTTAATAACTGTGATATTGAGATTAACCGTGTCGAGCGCGTCATCGTTTATACCCTAACGATTGATGCAAAAACAGACGGTGAGGTAGGTGCAACCAATAACACGTTACCTAAAGCCGCTGAGCAATTATTGTTTGACCGTATGACGCAGAGCTTGGTTTATGATTTAAATGAGGTGAATAAGCTGTTTGATGATGAGCAGCCAGCATCGCTTAATCATATCGATGTGATTGGACAAGGTCGTACGGCACTAGAAGCAGCCAATACAGAATTTGGCTTTGCGCTATCGAGCGAAGATATTGATTACTTGATGAATGCGTACGTCAATGAGCTAAAGCGCAATCCAACCGACGTTGAGCTGATGATGTTTGCACAGGCGAACTCAGAGCATTGCCGTCATAAAATCTTTAACGCTGAATGGACAGTCGATGGTGCAGTACAGCCGAAATCACTGTTCCAAATGATTAAGAATACTTATCAGTCGAATCCACAAGGTATTTTGTCAGCTTATAAAGATAACGCGGCGGTGATGGCTGGGGCAGAAGGGATGCGTTTTTACCCGATTCCTACCGATCCTCAAGATCCTAATTCAGCGCATCCGTATGGCTTCCATCAAGAAGCTATCGATATCTTAATGAAGGTCGAAACCCATAACCATCCAACCGCGATTGCCCCTTATGCTGGTGCAGCGACAGGTGCAGGCGGTGAGATTCGTGACGAGGGCGCAACGGGTCGTGGCGGTAAACCAAAAGCGGGTCTGACAGGTTTTCACGTGTCACATCTGCATATTCCAGAGCTAGCAGAAAAATGGGAGCAGTCAGGTCAGGTTAGCACCAAGGATTATGGCACGCCGGATCGTATGGCAACCAGCCTTGAGATTATGACCGAAGCGCCATTAGGCTCAGCCAATTTCTCTAACGAGTTTGGGCGTCCAAACTTATGCGGTTATTTCCGTAGTTTCCAATTGGACACTTCAGCGGCAAAAGACGGCAGCGAGATGCGCGGCTATCATAAGCCCATCATGCTGGCAGGGGGTTATGGCAATATCAAACGCAACCTGATTGAGAAAAATCCCATTCGCCAGGGTGATCTATTGATCGTCCTTGGTGGCCCTGCGATGCAAATCGGTCTTGGCGGCGGTGCGGCGTCTTCTGTCGATAGTGGTTCACTTGATGAAGGCTTAGACTTTGCCTCCGTGCAGCGTGATAACGCTGAGATGGAGCGTCGCTGTCAGGAAGTTATCGATCGCTGCTGGGCCTTAGCTGGTAATGGGCAGTCTGGCAACGATATCGATGTGAGTAATAACAGTAAAGATGGCAACCCAATCGTCTCGCTACATGACGTCGGGGCAGGTGGTCTATCCAATGCGATGCCAGAATTGGTCAACGATCATGAGATGGGTGCAGTGCTCAATCTACGTCACATTCCGTCGCTTGAGGCGGGTATGTCACCGATGGCGATTTGGTCAAATGAAGCGCAAGAGCGCTATGTCTTAGCGATTCGCCCAGAGAGCCAAGCCCAGTTTGACGCTATCTGTAAACGTGAGCGTTGCCCGTATGCGATTTTGGGTACAGCGACCGAAATTCGTCAGCTTAATGTCGCCGATGAATTGCTAGACGATCAGCCTGTCGATATGCCGATGCAAGTATTGCTCGGTGGTACACCGCAGATGCAGCGTAGCTTTAACGTGCAAGCAAACGAATTACCACCGCTTGAGCTTGGCGATGTCAATCTAGCTGAATCTATCAAAGATGTCTTACGTCATCCAACTGTCGCTAGCAAATCTTTCCTCATTAGCATTGGCGACCGCTCTATCACGGGTATGGTGGTGCGTGATCAATATGTCGGTCGCTACCAAGTCCCCGTCGCTGATTGTGCCGTTACCGCTTCAGGCTTGATTGCGTTAGATGGTCAGGTGATGACGGGTGAAGCGATGAGTGTTGGTGAACGTACGCCTGTTGCTTTGATTAATCCAAAAGCCTCAGCACGTCTGGCGGTTGGTGAAGCGATTACCAATATCGCTGGTGCGCGCATTGCACAGCTATCTGACATCACCATGTCAGCGAACTGGATGGCAGCCTGTGGTGAAGACGTTGAAGATGCGGCATTATTCGACGCTGTATATACCGTTGGTGAAGAGCTATGCCCAGCACTCGGTATCGCTATTCCAGTGGGTAAAGATTCGCTATCGATGCGTGCTAACTGGACGGATGAAGACGACAATAATTCTAAGCAGGGCAGCACGGATAAATCAGTCGTTTCGCCAATGAGCTTGGTCATTACCGCTTTTGCGCCTGTTATTGACGTGGCAAAAACCCTAACGCCTGAACTTATTAACGGTGATAGCGCCTTCTACCGTATTGATTTATCTAGAGGTAAATTACGTCTAGGTGGCTCAATCCTTGCGCAAACGGCAAGTCAATTGGGCAATGAATGTCCTGACCTCGATAAACCAAGCGATTTAATCGATTTCTTCAACTTTATCCAAGCGGGCAACGCGCAAGGCGTCATCAGCGCCTATCACGATATCGGTGATGGTGGCTTGCTTGCAACGATTGCTGAGATGCAATTCACCAGTCGTCAAGGTATCAAGCTGTCATTAACTGATGATAACTTACTCGGTCAGCTGTTCAGTGAAGAGCTGGGTGCGGTCATCCAAGTCTTGCCTGAAAATGTCGCCGCATTAATGCAATTGGCAGAAGAATTTAACGTTAGCGATATGCTCAGCCTAGTTGGTCAAAGCTCGGAAGAAGACAGCTTAATTATTCAAACGCCTTTGCACATGGGTAATGAAACTCTAAGCTTTAGCCGTAGCGAATTACAACAAGAATGGAGTCAGGTCAGCTATCAAATCGCGCGTCGTCGTGACAATCCAGCTTGCGTACAGCAAGAATATGACTTGATTGCTGATACTAACCATAAAGGGCTTATCGCAGCGCCAAACTTTGACCTCAATCAAAAAGTCGAAGCACCCTACTTAAACAGCCGTGCTGATTCTGATAACAGCAAACCAAGAGTTGCTATCCTACGTGAGCAAGGCGTCAACGGTCAGACAGAAATGGCAGCAGGCTTTACTCAAGCAGGCTTTGAAGCGGTCGACGTCCATATGAGCGATTTACTTGAAGGTCGCATCAATCTACGTGACTTCGATGGTTTGGTCGCTTGTGGTGGCTTTAGTTACGGTGATGTCCTCGGCGCAGGCTCGGGCTGGGCAAATTCTATCTTGTTCCATGACGAGCTACGCATGCAGTTTGTCCGCTTTTTTGCCCGTCCGGATACCTTCTCACTTGGTGTCTGTAACGGTTGTCAGATGATGGCTCAGTTAAAAGACCTCATCCCAGGTGCAGATAATTTTCCAAGATTCATCGCCAACCAATCGGCTCGTTTTGAGGCGCGTACGGTCAATGTGAAAATTGAGCGTACCAAGTCTATCCTGTTCAAAGGCATGCAAGACAGCATCTTGCCAGTCGCTGTGGCGCATGGTGAAGGTTATGCCACACTAGACAACAACGAAATCGACGGTATGGCAAAACACGGTCAGCTGGCGATGCGCTATGTCGATAGCCAAGGTCATCCAACTGAGACGTATCCGCTCAATCCAAACGGTTCGGTCGGCGGTGTCACGGGTCTGTGTAGCACTGATGGTCGCGTCACTATTATGATGCCGCATCCTGAGCGTACGCTAAAAGCCTATAACCACAGCTGGAAACCAGAAGAATGGGATGAGGACGGCGCGTGGATGCGTATGTTCCGTAACGCTCGTGCTTGGTTGCGTTAATATTTGCCAATACAGTTTGAGTTGTTTTAGATAATAAAAAAGGTGGGCTTTGGCTCACCTTTTTTGTGTTTAAGAGTTGAGTGTTTGGAAATAAAGGCTAGCGTTCATATCTTGTTTTCACGAATATAGGTGGTGACACCCATGCTAAAATTCCAGTCAATAAAGATTAGCATTAAGCAAAATAAGGAAGAATAAAATGTCAGGAATTACAGATATCAATGAACTATTGAGTTCGATGCAGCCAGCACTGGTTGATGAGTTATTTGTGTTTTGTACCGTCACAGGGCAGCTAGCAGAATACGTAAACCTAGCGCCAATCGCGACGTTTGTGGAGACAGAAGGGTTGACTTTGGTTTTAACAAAAGACAATGCTGATGAAGTAGGTTTACAGTACGAGGGCGTGTTTCGACAAATCACTCTAACGGTGCATTCAAGTTTAGAAGCGGTCGGTCTAACCGCGGCAGTAGCAACCAAACTGACCTCAAAAGGTATCAGTGCCAATGTGATCGCTGCCTATTATCATGATCATATATTTGTATCGGATGATAAGGCGGAGCAGGCGCTATCTGCGTTAAAAGAGCTGAGTAATGTATAACGTTTTTTATAAGTAAGTGAGCTATTTCCCGCCTTCCGCTTGTATCTGCCAGTCTGGGCGCGGCGCTGGCTAAGGTTTGGGTCGTCGCTTGCTGCGCGTCGTCATCCCAAAACCTAGCCATCGCAACTCGCCCAAACCAGCAGGATACCGCTACAGTCGGGGCTAAAATGCGCTTTTGGATGACCATTTCATGATAAATTAGTCTGAACTTTAATTTTAGTATTATTGGTGCGCTGGGCGCACACTACTTCGTCTCAACTTTTTTGTTTGGATATGAATATCCAGTTCTAATTTTCGAATATACCTAGTTTAGATAAATACGCTTTGAGTTTAGGGCTACTATCAGTATAAGTGTTAAAGTATCAGAGTTAAGATACTGTATAGAAAGCTAATGGAGTTTCATATGAGTAGTTTGAACTTTTACGAACTCGATTTAGAAAAACAAAAAACACTTTTAGAAATAAGATTTCCTAAAAGAGGGAAGTGTATAGAAGAAACTGGAGGTTTATGTGGTCAAATTTTCATTTTTGATCAAGGTATAAATGTCTTACCTAGATTTGTTTGTGCGAAGATAGCAAAGCCCTTGAGGTATGAAAAAAAAGAAGAAACATCGAAACGTTTTCTTCAAGAGCTTGAAGCGCAACTCTCGTTTTATCAAAATATGTATGTACACTGGATAACGGATGTTGATACTGCCTATGACATACCTATTGCTTGGTTCAGGTACTGGGATAGCGATTTATTAACAGTTATAAAAGATAATAAGTCCAATATAACAACTAAGTTGTCAATGCTAACATATTTATGTGCTGGGCTAGAACATTGTTACTCTCAAGGATTAGTCGCTCATCAAGACTTAAAGCCTGCTAATATTTTTATCAGAAATCTCTCAAAAAGTTTTAGAGATTTACCAAATTTTAATATTTATGAAATAGCTATGGTAGCTGACTTTGGATTGGCAAATGCCTTTCAAAGACTTAAATTATTTGATGGTGCTAAGCCTTACAAATCACCTGAACAATGGTCAGAAAAACAACTTACTTCAAAAAGTGATGTTTTTTCACTAGGCGTAATATTTTATGAATTGCTTTCTGGTGGATATCATCCTGTAGGAATTAAGCTATATGAGCATTGGCCTGAACCAATGAGAGATAATTCCAAAAAATGGACACGTGATGATGTTTGGAAGAAATGGATTAAACAAGGTGCTTTAATTAACCATAAGAATAGTGATATCAATGATGAGCTTGGAGAGCTGATTTCTAAAATGTTGTCAATTGATGTTCAAGTAAGACCGACAATTGATCAAGTACTTAACTCATTACTTCTTGAAGTTGAAAAATTGAATCAAGACAGTTATGAGCAGCTTATTTTTCAACTTGATTACTTTAAAAGTGAATCCTGTAATACTGGTTTAGAAAAAAAATGGCCTTACTTGAACAAAAAATGGGAGAACTTAAAATTGAAGCATTCAAAAACAACTTGAGTCTTCCATGCAATTTCTAATCTAATATTATTAGTCAAGTCGTAACAAATTACTCAGCCAAAAGTAATCTGATACAGAATACGTGCTCAAAATATATTCTTATATGAGTTATTCAGCCTCTGAACGCTCCCTAACCTCTCTCCGAGCCTCAGCTATCAACTCATGAATCTTGGCGCTTTCCTTTAGCACACAAGCATCATAGGCAGAGAGTGGCTCAGACGCTTGTTCTTTCTCCTGATCTTGTTTGGCTTTTTCTGCTAGATGCTTTTCAAGTTTATCTGCTTCAGAATCACCCATAGTTTACCCTCCGTATGATTTTTACCACATATAAAACGGCACTGAAATCAGCACCGTTTTATAAGTCATGACAATTTGAAAACTAACCATGGCTGATCAAGTGCTGAATCATCAAAATCAATCCCAGCTTAAAATCACTTTACCGCATTGCCCACTTTCCATGATATCAAAGCCTTCTTGAAAGTCATCAATGTGCATGCGATGGGTAATGATAGGCGATAGATCAATACCGCTAATCAGCATTTGCTCCATCTGATACCACGTCTCCCACATCTCACGCCCATAAATACCTTTTAGGGTTAGCGCCTTAAAAATAATCTTGCTCCAATCCACCGTGGTGGTGTTAGGCAAAATGCCGAGCAGAGAGATTTTAGAGCCGTTATACATATTACTAATCATCGAATCAAAGGCCTGAGGCGAGCCTGACATCTCAAGCCCAATATCAAAGCCTTGCATCTTCAACGTATCGATAGCGCTTTCGATGGTTTCGCCTTTGGCTGGGTTTATAGTCATCGTCGCGACCGTTTTTTTGGCAAGCTCTAAGCGATAATCGCTGATATCACTGACCACGATATTACGCGCCCCTGCGAAGCGGCAAATCGCCGTTGCCATTGAACCAATCAGCCCCATTTTATAAATTATGCCGATTTAAAAATTAATCACAAATTCTCAAATACTGGTGAACCACCTTATCCATCCCTTGCTCAAGCGACTCGATAGTGAAAGCGTGACCAATCGATACTTCCGCGACGTCACCAAGACTGAGCAAATCGGCTAAATTGTCTAAGTTCAGATCATGACCCGCATTGACGCGTATACCGTTTTCACTGGCGAGGTTGATGCAATCGCTAAAGCGTTGTTTTACCTCATCGAAATTATTATTCCCATCATTCTTAGCATTATCATAAGTGCGTGCCCATTCTTCGGTATAGACTTCAATTGTTTGCACGTCGCTATCGATAACGGCTTTGATCTGCTCGATATCAGGATCGATAAATACCGCACAGCGCGTACCAAAGGCTTGTAGCTCATGGCTGAGTTCTGACAGCATGTCTTTATGCTTGATGATATCGAAACCATGATCTGAGGTCAGTTGATCTTCGCTATCGGGTACGAGGGTACATTGATACGGTTTGACTTCACGAATAAGCTTTAGAAATTGCTCATTCGGATTGCCTTCGATATTGAATTCGATGTCTTTATAATCTTTGAGAAACGCACTGATATCATAGACGTCTTGGTAGCGGATGTGACGTTCATCAGGTCGCGGATGCACGGTAAAGCCTTTGACACCAAGATCAATGAGCTTTTTTACGAAGTACAGTAGATTGGGATAATCGGTGCCGCGAGAGTTACGGATTAATGCCAGTTTATTCAAATTGACGCTAAATAGGGTGCTCATACTATTTCCTTTTTCATTATTGTTATATAGCCAGTTTAATATAAAAACGATACAGCGAGACTGGTATATTTTTTTAAACATAGGTTTTGCAGCCTCTGTCAGCGTAGACACAGCACGCCAAAAATATTTATACCAGTCTTGCGACACAATACAACGTATCTGTTTTTTATGGTATCAGCTAGAGATTAATTATTAAGGGCTAATACCTAATTTTAGTAGAAGTCATCTCGACCAGCATACTTCTTATTCAGTGCTTTTAAAATAGCATAGGTCTCCACATCCATCTTGCCCGTTGGCTGCTGTGGTCGAAAGTGCAACTGAAACGCATAAATCACATCACGGCTTGCTTTATCCCATTCATTAGTATCATTGATTTGATAACCATAACGGCTAAAGGCTTGCTTGATCTCAGGTATCGTTGCCGCTGCAAACGCGTCTTGATTCATAAAGAACTGTTTATCAAAGGCATCGTACCAAGCGCCGATACCATATTGCTCATATAGCAGTTGCCAAGGGAACTTCGCACCCGGATCAATCTTGCGCGAGGGTGCCATATCGGCATGACCGATGATGTTCTTCGGTGAGATGTCATAGCGCGTGGCAATATCCTGTACCAATTGCGCGACCTTTTTAATCTGCAATTCATCAAACGCCACATAATGCTCGTAAGGATGATAGTCGAGGTCGTCGCTCTTTAGCGCATTTCTATACTGAGGCTGAATGCCAGCGTTGACGATTTCGATACCGATAGAGGTGTCATTGAGAATGGTTCTACCCGAAAAGCCGCCATCGCCCGCGTGCCAAGCGCGCTCGCTCTCAGGTACTAAATTGTAAATCTTGTCATCGTCATTGGCCAAAATCAGGTAGTGAGCGCTGACCTCACCCGTGGTCAACGTTTTTATAGATCGGTCATTGTCTGAGACCGTGTAGTGCAGGATGATGGTTTTGATGCGCTGGCTTTTACCGGTAGCTTGATAGGTATCGCTGTCGATCGTATAACGCGGCGCTGTCGTTGCCACGCAGCCGATGAGTGGCAGGGTCATAAACAGTGTTAATACTGACGCTAACGCAATCGAGGTAATATTTTTTGCCATGAAATACTCTGTGTTAAAGGTAAAAGGGTGCTTTGTTTCAGCTTATTTAGCACATTATTGAAGGCTATTTCCCTCATTCACTGGAATGATTCTTTTATAACCAATTGCGCCCAAAATAATAAAGAAGCCTAACAGTATATAAGCATTCAGCGATAACGCTGCGGGTGAAAAGGGCAGCAGTAATAATGAGATAAAGATGATGCTAATCAATACCGAAAGATAATTTAGCAGACCTGCTTGCTTCTTTTTGCGCTCATTGATGAGGTCGGCAGTCGTAACATAAGCAAAACCAACGGTAATGCCTAAGGAAGCCATACTAACGATATCGAGCAAATAGTTTCTGCCAAGCCAAGGTGAGAACAGACATACCAAAGCGATCAGCATCACCGTTTTCGTCTTACTAAATCGATGATTTTTATCAGTAAAAATACTGGGTAATAAAGACGAGTCTCCCATCGATTCTAGCAGCTTGACTGACGATAGTATAAAGCCATTGATACCGCTCAGTATCGAGCCAATCATGGCAATGGATAGCAGCCAAATACCGATGCTACCGATACGATTGTCTATGCCTTCACCTGTCGCCCAATTGCTGTCTTTAATCGCTTGATAATCAAAGTTCATATTGAGGGCGGTAAAGTAATTGATCAAAAAATAGAACAAAACACCAGCGACTAGCGAGATTAAGATGATACTTTTGGTCTTGGTTTTTGAGTCGCTAATCGCTTTGGATATCTGCGGTGTGGTCTCAAAGCCGACGTACGCCCACGGCATCACCGCCAGAATAGGCAACCATGCCAAACTGGTGATCGAGCTACTTTGCATATCCGTGGGCAAAAATGCTTGTGTCGTTGGCGTCGCCCAAAGCGAGGCGAAAAATAGCGCGCTGACCGACAGAATCATAAATAGGGCGATATATAATTGGATTTTCGCCCCGACGCGCACACCCTTTAAGTTGATATAGCTGAATAAAATGATAGCGGCACTACATAGGAACACCTCGCTGGCGTAGACCTCCCAACCAGCAATCGTGTACAAATAGCCTATTTGTAAGCTGCTCGGTAGCAGATATCTTAACAGCAAGGCAACGGCTGATATATTGAGCGCGACGATGGAGATATAGCCTATTGCCACGCCCCAGCCATAAACATAGGCGTGTTTTCTATTAAGATACTTCTCAATCCAATAGATACCGCCCGATTCGTTCTCTGGCGTTTGGGTCAGTAAATTAATATAAGCGCGCGCCACCATATAAATGGCCAACGTACCAATGATAATGGCAACAGAAGAGCCTAACAGCTGCGACTGCGGCAAAAATAAATCGCCCGGCATGACATAAGCACCCCAGCCGATAATCGCGCCGACGCTAATCGCAATCGCTTGCAGGTAGCTGATACTTTCAGTCTTGTCGCTCATATAATCCTCCTTGATTATTAGAAAATGAGAGCGAAATACCGCTGATTATAAAATGAGTTTGGGACATGAAAAACCTTGCTGTCATTATGAGGGCGTAAGAATTATCGATTCTAAATAAGAAAGTCATCATAACGGTTTTTTCTGAGCAATGCTTTCTCAATCCTTTTGAATTTTTTTAGCCAAAACGGTTTTCCAGCTATCTTCCAAGTACTCAATCGCAAGCCATGGCTCAATGACATCTGCGTCAAATTTTTCTTTTGAGTTCGACAGTTGCCACAGTGCTTCAAGGGTGGCAAACGGATAAGGACGTTCGATGAGATAGACAGGCAAGTCAGCGTCAATCAGCCCATCACGTACCACTTGAAAGTACCAGCCAGCGATACCTTGCTTAGTCACCCATGCAGCGATATTGGGTACTTTGGTGAACTGTCCGATTTGGTCATTGATTTTGTAGCAAGGTCGTCGTGGTTGGACGATGCGTAACTGCACGCTTTCTTCACTGTCTTTTTTGTCTTGATCATATTGCCCATACTGATAGACGTCTCCAATACAAACAGTCGATTCATCCATCTCTGGCAAACCATTCACCGCTTCGGTCGTCAGATTTTCCCCTAAAGTACCGATACGCACCTTTAAGCCAAACTCAGCGTTAATCTTGTCATAAGTAGCGATGGGTAATTGATGCACGGCTTTTAGCGGACCACCATGATGGCGTCGGTCAGCTTGTTCATCGGTGCTTAAGCCCATAAAGTTGACGGTAACGGGCGCTTTGATTGGCGCTTTGTCGATAGCGCTCATCTGTTCACGGGCGAATGGCATGGCTTTGCCAGCACGGACGCAGGTGAGGTTGGCAATATGCAGTGGTAGAGGCTGGTTAAAATCAGAGGTATTTTTTTGGCTAAAGGATTGTATGCTCATGAATTTTCCTAATCTATAGGGGTTTACTAGAGGTATGGCGATGTCATTGTTGGGAGTCATGACGAGTATTATCTTAGCCTAATCATTTATCTGATTATACGGTTTTAGTATTTTAAAATTTATCAGTGCTTTAGAGTTTATCAACAATCTAAAATTTAAATAAAAAAAGACCAGAATAAGTATCTGGTCTTTTTGGTTTTGCATTTTCTATTGATTAGGTAATAAACACTATCATTTGTTTTTATTGCGGCGACCGGCTGTTTTCTTTTCACGCGGCGTGGCGACCAGCTCAGCCAATTGCTCAGGCGATGACCATAGACCTTCTAAGTCATAGAATTCACGCGCTTGCGGGGTCATCATATGCACGACCACAGCGCCCAAATCAATCAAGGTCCAGTCAGAGTCGATGCCGCCTTCGCGACCAAGTGGCATAAAGCCTGCTTGCTTGGCTTCAGCGCCGACACTATCAGCCATCGCGCGCACATGGCGCTTAGACGTACCGTCAGCGATGACGATGCGCTCCATTACGTCAGTTAAGCTCTCGACATCCATTACGGTAATGTTTTTCGCTTTCATATCATCTAGAGCGCTTTGGACAAGGGTTAAACACTCTTGCAAGCGTTCGTCATTCATGGTGTTGATCATAAAATGTAATCTCTTAAATCGTAAATATTAAAAATAAAGGGGTCAATCGTCAATTTGCCATCTCGCACTGAACCGATATAGGCAGTGATGTATGGAGATAGGATAGACAAAAAAACAAAGATAAGGCGATTTTAACGGAATTGAGCAGCAGAATATAGCTGATGGGCAATAATATATTGATAAACAGCAGGATTTAGCCATTTAGCGAATGGATTGAATTCAGTATTGCTAATGATATCATTTATTGGCGGTATAGATGTGATTTGCGTTTCGGCAGCGGGCAATATATTTACTTGATGGGCAGCCTGCTGTAGCTGCTGGCGTAACTGTGTACTCGATATGGCTAAGACAGGACGCATGTCTAGATAGATGCGACCTTGATGACTGCTTTTCAAGATAGGACTGTCTGTTAAATGTCGAGTAGGCGGTATCACAAGCTCTGTAACTGAATCAACAATTAAGGATGGCAGCGGCATAGGAAGTTGCGATTTTAATGGGGTTGGTAACGTGGTCTCAGGGAGATTTTTATAAAACTCAGCATTTTCCTCGCGATTAAAAATCCAGAGATTGACATCCTCTGTCAGCCTAAGTCCATCTTTCCATTTATCTAAGCTGCGCGCGCTGTCCATGCCCATGATAAATATCAAGCTGTCGTTTGGGTAGCGTCGTCTTAACGTGCGCACACTATCGATTGTATAGACGGGCGGCTTCTGCCACAGCTCAAGCTCACTAATCTGTAGTGGCGACTCTTGCGTCGCTAGCTTTAGCATCGCTAGGCGGTGCTCCGGATTGGTGCTTTTATCCTTAAAGGGCGAGCGGGCATTGGGCAATAATGACACCTGCAGCGCGCGCTGTTGTTGCTTGGCTATCGGGAATAAGTGCTGATAGACGTACATCGCCATTTGCAAATGACCGTTATGTACAGGATCAAATGAGCCACCCAAATAGGCACGAATGGCGGGTGCAGTCGTGTTTTGATTTTCTTTTTTCTGCTGAAGGACTATATCTGACATAGGATTATTAAAATTAAATGGATTGTTAAAAATAATAGAGTTGTTAAAAATAAATGGTTAAGAAGAAAATAAGCGACGCAAATGAGCCAGTCTTGCATTGTAGAGGGCAGGCGCGCCGTTGTCATTAGCTGATAATAACTTGCTAAGAAACCAATGATTAAGAATAATTGTGACTAGGGTTTATTCCTATTAAAAAAGCCGACTATCATAGTGATAATCGGCTCAATTGCCTCATGATTTTAAGCCAAAGCATGCAATGATTAAATAAGATCGCTATGCGCTTGGATGGCGGTTAGGGCGATGGTATAGACGATATCATCGACTAAGGCACCACGTGACAGATCGTTCACGGGTTTATTCAAACCTTGTAGCATCGGCCCAACACTGACGACATTGGCGCTACGTTGTACCGCTTTATAAGTGGTGTTACCCGTATTGAGGTCTGGGAAGATAAAGACATTGGCCTGTCCAGCAACAGGCGAATCTGGCGCTTTTTGCTTGCCCACACTCATGACCGATGCCGCATCATACTGTAACGGCCCATCGACTTTTAGATTCGGTGCGCGCTCGCGGACGATTTGGGTGGCGCGGGTGACTTTTTCGACATCAGCACCGGTTCCAGATGAGCCAGTTGAGTAGCTAATCATCGCGACTTTTGGATCGATGCCAAAGGCTGCTGCAGACTGTGCCGATTGGATGGCAATCTCTGCCAGCTCTTCCGCATTGGGATCTGGGTTGATGGCGCAGTCACCATAGACGACCACTTGCTCAGGCAATAGCATAAAGAACACAGACGATACCAAAGAGTACTGCGGCGCGGTCTTAATCAACTGGAATGCTGGGCGGACGGTGTTGGCAGTGGTATGAATCGCACCCGAAACCAAGCCATCGACTTCGTCCATCTGTAGCATGATGGTACCCAAGTACACGGTATCTTTCAGGTATTCAGCAGCGACGTCTGCGCCAGTTTTGCCTTTACGACGTTCAACGACCGCAGCGATATATTTGCTCATATCGAGGGTGTCAGGGTCGAGAATCTCTAGACCTTCTGGCAGGGTTAAATCGCGGTTTTTGGCCACTTGCTCGACATCTGCGCGCTTGGCAAGCAGCACGCAATTGGCGATGCCACGGCTTTGACAAATACAGGCCGCTTCTACAGTACGAGGCTCAGAGCCTTCTGGTAGCACGATGCGTTTTTTGGCGTTTTGGGCTTTTTTGACCACTTGATGGCGGAATGCCGAAGGGGATAAGCGCGGCTCATGATCTTGGCTAAAGTATGCTTTAATCCAGCTCAGATCCAAGTGTGCTGCCACATAACGAGCCACTTCTTCTGCGCGTGCCACATCATCGCTTGGAATCTCAGAGCTCATGTGCATGAGACTCTGTACCGTCTCAAAGCTGTCGCTTTCGACACTCATGACAGGAATACCAGTTTTGAGCGCTGATTGCCAAAGCTCAGCCACCGTCGGGCTTGGCACGACGCCACCGGTCAATACCAGTCCTGCCAATGGGATACCGTTGATACAGGCCAGCCCCGCAGCCAACAATAAATCATCACGATCACCGGGTACGACGATGAGGGTGCCACGTTTGAAGACTTCGTCGACACGTGCCACTGAGCGCGCGGTTAAGCTAATGCGATTGATACGACGTGTTTTTGCCTCACCGACATTGAGCCAAGTAGCATCAAGCTCGGTGGCGATATCCCAAGTACGTGGCACGGATAGTGAGTCGCTAAATGGCACCACACCAATTAAGTGAAATTGTTCGGTATTAAAAAACGGTGATAGCCGCTGCACTTCTTGCATGAACGTGCTGTCCAAGCTGATTATCGCTTCACCCGGAGCAACCGGCTGGGTCTCAAAAGTATTGGGCACATCATGGACGCGCATTAAGATACAGCCTAAGGTTCGACTGCTTGCCATACCGCCAAATTCGCGGGCGTGTACATCTAACTTATCGGCTAAGTAGGCAGGCTTGCCAGTATCAGCGGTGCTGACAAATATAATTTTGGCATCTAACGCATGAGCAATCGCGCGGTTGATTTGTGAGGCATAAGAGGTCTCGGTGGTTGATACCAAGCCTTCGCAGATGACCACATCATAATCATCCCCAAGCGTATGATAATTGCCGACGACCTCTTCCATCAAGTCATCAAGGTTGTCATCCCCAATCATGCGTTCGACGTGCTGACGGCTGATAGACTGAGGTGGGTTGAGGCCAAAAGCATGCATGGTCAACGCACTTGAGCTGTCCAAGCTGTGTTGTTTATCCAGCGTGTCATCTTGCAAAAACGGCTTCATAAATCCGGCTTTGATACCGTTATAGTCAAAGGCGCGAATCAGACCAAGCGCGGCTGACGTCACCCCGATACCGCGACTGATAGGAACAAGTAAAATGGTTTGCATAGTGTATCCTACTGTTTATTATATTTTTAAAGCTCAATCCATCCTTGATGGCATGAGAAAAACGTCTAAATGTTCATAAAGCCATCAGACTTATTTTAAACCCAAAGCATGACAGGTTTCTTGGGCGATACGGAGCTCTTCATCGGTCGGTACAACCCACAGCTCAATGGTGCTACCATCACCGTGGAAACTGCCTTCGCTACCACCAACCAAATGAGCATTCTTATCGGCATCTACTTTGATACCAAAATGCGGCATCATCTCCAAAATGCGCGTGCGCGTGGTGAGAGAGTTTTCACCGATACCGCCAGTAAAGACAATGCCCGTAAAATTAGGTAGGGCACAGCTTAAGCTGGCAAGATATTTAGCGACACGATAGCAGAACATCTCGATAGCGAGCTTGGCATCTGTATGACCTTCGTTAGCCGCTTGCTCAATGGTACGCAAATCATTTGATAAGCCTGAAATACCGAGCAGACCACTGTCGCTATTGAGCATTTTATCAATTTCTTCTAGGCTCATGCCCAGTTGACGCTTCAGGTGGATATGTAAGCTTGGGTCTACATCACCGCTGCGCGTGCCCATCATTAGACCTTCAAGCGGCGTCAGCCCCATGCTGGTATCAAGACTTTTGCCATCATAGACAGCAGTCGCTGAGCAACCATTACCCAAATGCGCGGTGAGCCAACCATGTGGACCTTTCGCGCTCGTAATTTCGCTGGCGCGTTCTGACACATACGCATGAGACGTGCCATGGAATCCATAACGGCGAATTTTATGCTCTTCGTAAAGGGCTTTTGGCAGCGGATAACGAAAGGCTACCGGTGGCATGGTTTGATGGAAGGCGGTATCAAACACGACCACTTGTGGAATATCAGGATAAATAGCTTGTACCGCTTCGATACCCAAGGCATTGGCAGGGTTGTGTAGCGGTGCCAATACTTTTAGACGCTTTACTTCTTCCAGAACGTGATCGTCCACGCGTACGGCTTCAGAGTATTCACGGCCACCATGCACCACGCGATGACCAACCGCGATAAAGTGATACTGCTCAAGGAGTTCAAGGATTTTTTGTAGTGCTAGCTTATGACGACCACCGGGAATAGAGATTTCGAGTTTTTCGCCGTTTAAGGTGGTGTGTTTGATGCGGGCAGTATCGAGGCCTAAGTTTTCAGCCAGACCAGTGATACGAGTCGTTTCGTCATCGCTAATAAGCGCGTATTTGATAGAAGAAGAACCGCAGTTAAGTACTAGGGTAGGATTGGTTAGGGTTGATGTGTCAGAATTTTTATCGTCAAAAGTGGTGGTTACGCCGGCGCTCATACTCTATCCTTAGATTATATTTTATAAGTGGTGAATCATTATAGATTAACACGGGTTAAATAAACAAAAACCAGCCGTATTCACGCTGACATAGGTCAAACAAGAATAGTGCTGATTTTGGTCATTCTCGCGCTGCCACACTTGATAAGTGTCGATGAGTCGCTGGCCAGCGCCTCGTCACAGCTGCAAGGGTTGACTATAATGTAACATATTTTTGTGCGTATACCACGATCACGATAAGGTTTAAATTCAGTACTGAGGGTGTAATTAATACAACTGTACACCGAGTATCGCTGGTGTTTAATAGCTGCTAAAGCACTAAACCCATCCGCAATATAAATTGTAAGAAAGTTTGTCAAAGACCTTCATCCAGCTATTTGCTGAACAAATCGTTTATCTGACATGACTTTTAGGGACGTGATTGCAGCTATATATTATCGATAAAGACAACGTGATGCTCAAAATTACTACTAATCCTTGATAGGTTTCTGAGTGCTACTACATGGTTTATAGTCACTATGCGCACAGCTTTATAGAATAATGCTATGATTAAACCTTGTTGTGTCGTCCCTGTTTTGGTGATCCAATTTTCATTTGGTTTTTTACTTATACGGCTTATTTTAGCGCCTCCACAGCATTGCAACGTTAAAGGTTCTCTACGCTATGTTTATTAAACACCATTTTTTGAAGCCTAAATCTGCTGACGTATTGGTTAGCGGTAGTCGCCGAGCCTTCTATACTTTTCTTATTGGCAGTACCATGATGCTTGGCGTGTCAGGCTGCGGGCAAAAAGGCGATTTATATTTAGTAGATTCCAGTAGCCAAACCGTGCAAGAGAGTACCGATAGACTCAATAGTACCAGCAATCCGCAAGATGCTGCCTTCGCTGGTGTCGATGACGATAACTATCAAAAAGAGCGCTACCTAGAGCAGCAGCAAATACTGCCCGAGCCGAGTACCGATCCTAACGACTATTAGGGTGTGTCCTCCATTCAATCGACAACGTTTAACCTTGATAACCTGATAAAATTAGAGATGTTTATATGAGTCATTCTGAGCAACAAACTGGCGTCACCGAGTCTACCCTTGGTGAGTCAGTCACGACCCAAACTGAGCAAGGATTGTATATCGATCCTCAAGCCTTGACCGCCCACTTACCAGCATTGCACTATCGCGACGACGCTTTATATATGGAGCAGGTGAGTGTTGCAGCATTGGCCAAGCATTATGGTAC
Organism: Psychrobacter sp. Sarcosine-3u-12; assembly: GCF_002836005.1. Classification (NCBI taxonomy): domain Bacteria; kingdom Pseudomonadati; phylum Pseudomonadota; class Gammaproteobacteria; order Moraxellales; family Moraxellaceae; genus Psychrobacter; species Psychrobacter sp. Sarcosine-3u-12. The sequence continues at coordinate 6,436 of NZ_PJBY01000099.1, read as the reverse complement.
GCCTTGTTATGTTTACTCAAAGCAAGCGATATTAGATGTCTATCAAGCCTATACCGATAGCTTTGCCAGTCTAACGCATCAGGTTTGTTATGCGGTAAAAGCCAATTCTAATCTTGCCGTTCTTGGCGTATTAGCACAAGCAGGTGCAGGGTTTGATATTGTCTCGCGTGGTGAGCTCATGCGAGTACTGGCGGCAGGTGGACACGCTAGCAAGGTCGTTTTTTCAGGCGTGGGTAAAACCAAAAGTGATATCGAATATGCTCTGACCCAAGGCATTGGCTGCTTTAATGTCGAGTCGATTAGTGAACTGACCTTAATCAATGAGGTCGCTCAGCAGTTGGATAAAGCTGCACCAATCTCACTGCGCGTCAATCCAGATGTCGATGCTAAGACCCATCCGTATATCTCAACCGGCTTAAAAGACAACAAATTCGGCATCGCTCACGAAGATGCGGTCGCGGTCTATCAACAAGCAGCAGAGTTATCGCATATCGATATCGTTGGAATTGATTGTCATATTGGTTCGCAGCTGACTGAAGTTGCACCATTTGTTGCCGCACTCGATAAGATTATTGAACTGGTGCATAGCCTGCGTGACAAAGGTATCGAGCTACGTCATATCGATTTGGGCGGCGGCTTAGGGGTACGTTATATTGATGAAACGCCTGTCTCTATCGATGAATTTGCCGAGGCGTTATTGCCTAAATTAAGCGCACTTGGCCTGACGGTATTCTTTGAGCCCGGTCGTAGTATTGTGGCCAATGCTGGTATCTTATTGACCACAGTTGACGTATTAAAGCCAACTGAGCACAAGAATTTTGCCATTGTTGATGCGGCGATGAACGATTTAATTCGTCCGGCTTTGTACCAAGCTGAAATGGCGGTAATTCCTGAAACGTTACCGAATAAAGGCTTGGATACTGATGGTACGCAGCCGTGGGATATCGTTGGTGCGATTTGCGAGACAGGGGACTTTTTAGCAAAAGACCGTTTATTGTCGCTCGCTACAGATGATGTTTTAGCGATAACGGGTGCCGGTGCTTATGGCTTTACCATGAGTAGCAATTATAATTCGCGCCCGCGTGCTAGTGAGGTCATGGTAGCCGATGATAGCCATCAGCTGATTCGCAAACGCGAAACCATTGAAGCATTATATGCAGATGAGACATTGTGGCAAGCCGAGTAGTAGTATTTCCATGACATTTGAATATAAAAAAACCCACTATCAGCACGATAGTGGGTTTTTTTATGGCAGAGCTTTATCAAAATATTGGTTTTAAAGGATAAATATAACTTAGTATTTGATAGCGCTGATAATTATCATTGTATCTGACAGCGTGCTAATATAACGCATACATAAAAATAGGATAGGACTCAAGGATATGCTCATAGAATTTACAAAAATGCATGGTCTGGGCAATGATTTCATGGTCATCGATTTGGTGACTCAGCGCTTAGACTTGACCAAGGACTTGGTGCAATTATTGGGTGATCGTCATCTGGGCATTGGCTTTGACCAATTGCTCGTGGTTGAGCCACCCATGCGCCCTGACGTTGATTTTAGTTATCGTATTTTTAATACCGATGGCACCGAGGTTGAGCAGTGCGGCAATGGCGCCCGCTGTTTTGCCCGTTTTGTCCAAGCGCGTAAGCTGTCATTTAAGCAGCGTCTGCGTGTTGAGACGACGAGTGGTATTATTTCGTTGACGACTGATCGCTACGGTTGGGTAGAGGTCGATATGGGCAAGCCGAAATTTGAGCCAAGCGAGATTCCATTTACCCCGCGAGCCACCACCAAAATCCAAAACGCTTTTCATTTAGACGTTAATGGGACGCCTGTGCAGCTTTATGTTGCCAATATGGGCAACCCACATGCGGTGATCAAGGTTGACGATGTACTTGATGCTGACGTTGAAACCTTGGGCAAAGCGATTGAATCGCATCCGGCCTTTCCCGACCGTGTCAATGTCGGCTTTATGCAAGTGATGAACCAGCGCCATATTCGCCTACGTGTCTATGAACGTGGCGTCGGTGAGACCCAAGCCTGTGGGACAGGTGCCTGTGCAGCAGTGGCTATCGGTGTCCGTGAAGGCTGGCTTGATGAAGGCGAAGATGTGCGCGCGCAACTTTATGGCGGTAGCATGATTATTAAATGGCAGCCGGGCTATTCGGTCATGATGACGGGGCCGACCGCCTTTGTTTATGAGGGCGTATTTAGCCCAGATGGCTTAATGGCGCAAGCGGGCATCAAGCCCAATCCAGAAGGCTAATAGACAATGACGACAGCGCCTACAGTAGACTCTAAGTCAAAATCATGGCTATCCGCTGAGCTGGCAGCTACGATAGAGCCAGACGCTGTGCTACGAGAATTGTTGGCACCAGTACATCGTTGGCTAAACACTTTGTCAGTGCGCAATCATTCAGCGCATACATTGACCGCTTATTTTGCTGGACTAAACCAGTTGGCGCTGTTTTTACGCGGCAAGCGCCTGACGTGGACGCGCTGCGATAAACGCCAACTGGCCCAGCATATTAGCCAACGACTCGATGAGGACAAACTTGCGCTTGCTAGCGTCCAGCAAGAGTTGTCTGCTATCCGTCACTTCTATGGGTGGTTAATCGAGGAGGATTTGGCACGTATCAATCCGACGACTGGCTATCAGCTTAAACGCAGTCCTAGACCGTTGCCTTCAATTGCTGACATCGATTTATTGACGCAATTGCTCGATCAAGAAATCCCTGATACGCCAGAGCAGGCGCGCTTATGGTTACGTGACAAAGCGATGTTTGAATTGCTTTATAGCAGCGGTCTGCGCGTTGGTGAGCTGGTCGCACTGGATATGGCCGATGTGGATTTAGCTGATCTGCGGGTAAGGGTCACTGGTAAAGGCAATAAGACGCGCATAGTGCCATTAGGAATCAAGGCGGCACAAGCCATTAACCTTTATTTGCCACATCGCAATCTGTGGGTGGAGCAGATGGATACAGCCTTATTTATCAGTGAAAAATTGGGCACACGCTTGTCAACGCGGGCAGTGCAGCAACGTCTAAAAGTCGCGGCAACGCGGGCAGGCATTGCGCAAAATATGTATCCGCATCTATTACGCCATTGCTTTGCCTCGCACATGCTATCTGGCAGCGGTGATCTGCGGGCGGTACAAGAGATGCTTGGGCATAGCGATATTAGCACGACGCAAATCTATACCCATGTAGATTTTGCTAAATTGACACAAGTCTATGATCGCGCACATCCGCGTGCCACGCATGCGCAGAATGACGAAGATTCAACGTAGAATATGAATTTTCTAAAGGCTAACGTTCTAAAATTTAAAGCTCTAAAAGCTTTCTTCTAAAAGCTTTATTTTAAAATAGACCAGATCGACCCTTAAGCCAAACGATGACAGTCAAAGATAGGCATCTTTTGCCGCCCTTGGGCTTGAGCTTCTTTATCAAAAGTTGCCAATATGACTTCATAATTTTTCTGTTTTTCAGTCACCGCTTGACTATTTAGTTCACTATTATCATAGCTATTTATAATGGTGCCATCATAAGTGGTAATGGTAGTATGTCCCCACGTCTGTCGCGTACTCCCATTTTTATAGACATGATCGCCACCTTGTGCCGCGCCAATCACCATACATTGACTGTCTAGCGCACGTGCACGCAGCAACAGCGACCAATGTGCTTGTCCCGTCAAATAAGTAAAGGCGGATGGCGCGCTCAATAGGTCAGCACCTGCTTGCCGCAAACGCTGCGCCAAAGCAGGGAAACGTAAGTCAAAGCAGACCATCATGCCCAATTGATAAACAGCATCATTTACCTCAATCGGTACAACCACTGTCTGCGTGCCCGGCTCAAACGTGGCGGCTTCATTATAGCTGCCTTGCTTATCTGCTACCGTCGCTGTAAATAAATGAATTTTGTCATAGCGTGCAACCCTTTTGCCATCAGGGCCAAATAACTGGCTGACTTGGCGCAATCTACCATCAGGTACGACCAACCCGTCTGGCCGATAAGCGCAGGGTAGGGAGCCGACCAGTACATAAATGCCATAGGTGCGGGCGTAGTTTGCCAACGTCGCTGACAGGGCATCAAATTGCTCAGCAGTAGCAAATTGCTCACCCATGCTACAGCAGTTTTCTGGTAACACAACCAGCTGAGCACCTTGGGCGCGGGCATCAATGATGGCGGCTTTTATGTCCGCTAAGTTATTGTCAATGTTTTGCTGACTGTTCATTTGGATAGCAGCAATAGTAAATTGCGCATTATTTATAGAATTATTCATCGTTTGTTTCTCAGTTATTTTTAAGCTGACAAGGCGCTTATCCCATCTTTGTTATCATAATAGGCTTGTCATTATTAATAGATTATATGCACGTAACACTCTATTTATTCAGCCCATCATGCTGGTGACTAAGCGGCTTTGTGAGATAGAAGTCAAAAACTCATGCGCATAGGGTATAAATTATCATAGCAAAATTGTGGCAAAAAATGCTATCGTCATGACCTGATATCATAAAGTCACCGCCTGAATCAGCATAACACATAGTCGATTTGATATAATTGAGACACCAGAAAGGCAAAGGCATGTGCGTGACACTACGGCCACTAGTAGACTAAGCAAGCCTGACACCGTATCTGATTTATATCGGGTCGACTATACCACCACGATTGGAGTGTAATAAGCTACCCATGAGTATGTCGTTCGGATTGGCGACCACGCTAAGCACGTCACAGAAGCTCACCCCGCAAATGCAGCAAGCCATCAAATTGCTGCAGCTCTCTAGTCTTGAGCTTGCGCAAGAGGTTCAGGCCAAGCTGGATAGTAATCCGCTGCTCGAACGTATCGAGGAGGAGGAAGACGAGTACGAGAGCATTAATGATGCGATGAGAGAGGAGTTTAGTGAGCCATTAACCCTCGATACTTGGAACCAAGGTGCTAGCGCTGATTCATTTGCCGCGTCATCGAGCACTGCCACTTATGATGATGACAGTACGAACGACTATAGTGATGGCTCCATGGATAGCTTCGATAAGCTGCAACAGTCTGGTGTCGATGATGGCGCGATAGATTATCAAGCGCTGGATAACGATGACTATGGACGCTTTGATACGGACAGTTTTGATGCCAGTCATTTCAGTGCGGGCAGTGCCTCCAGTGCACTAGCACGACCAGATTATGATGAGTTTGATAGCTATCAAGGTGGCACCTGCGCGACGATTCAAGACCATGTACGTTGGCAGCTTAACTTTAAGCGTCTCTCCGAAACGGACACGCTGATTGCAGAATATCTGATGGACTCGATGGATGATATGGGCTTTGTGCGCCTCGATATTGACGAGTTACTACAAAGCTTTGAGACCATGGCAAGCTTCTATCAATGGGAAGAGCGCGTTGAGCACGATGAAGTCATGGCGGTACTGCGTGTTATTCAATCGTGTGATCCATTGGGCGTTGGTGCGCGCAATCTGAGTGAATGCTTAGCGATTCAGCTGGCCAAGCTCGATGCTGATACTCGCTATCTAAAAGAAGCGCAAGCGCTATTGTCCGCCAGTGAGCATCTGGTCAGTAATAATATCAAGGCGCTGACTGAGCGCACAGGGTTGGCGCCTGCGCAGATTACCCCGGCGCTTACTCTATTGCGCAGCTTAAATCCTTCGCCAGGTCTACTGTTTCAAAGCTATCAGCCAGACTACGCGCAACCACCTGCCAGCTATGATATCCCTGATGTGCTGGTTACGCCTATCCGTCGCCACCATACTCAGAACATCAGTAATGGCAACAGAGCCGATGCGACTGCGCAAATAGATGGTTGGCAGGTACGCCTGAATCCTGACACCTTACCAAAACTACGGGTCAATCAAGAATATGCCAATTTGGTCAAGCGCGGCGATGACAGCCCAGACAATCAATACTTGCGTGAAAACCTCACCGATGCGCGGCTATTTATTCGTAGTATTGAAGAGCGCAATCAAAACTTATTAAAGGTAGCGACCAGTATCGTGCGCTATCAGCGAGATTTTTTGCAGTATGGGGCGACTGCCATGCAACCATTAATTCTAAAGGTCATCGCTGAGGAAGTTGATTTGCACGAATCGACCGTCTCGCGCTTGACCACTAGCAAAACTATTTTGACACCACAAGGCTTGTTTTCGCTCAAGCATTTCTTCTCCTCGCATGTCAGTAGTAGCGACGGCGACATCTCATCAACAGCCATTAGCGCGATGATTAAGCAGTTAATAGGGGATGAAGACCCCAAAAAACCGCTGTCTGACAGTCGCATAAAAGACCATTTGCTTTCAGAAGGCATCGATATTGCTCGCCGAACGGTGGCCAAATATCGTGAAGCGATGAATATTGGCTCATCTACCCAGCGCAAGCAAAAATATTAACTGTCGTAATTCAATGACTTATCATTAAAGTCAAGCAACCTTC
>NZ_PJBY01000098.1:0-66793 GCF_002836005.1 Psychrobacter sp. Sarcosine-3u-12 | reverse complement strand
TTATATTTATATAATTCTAGGGCGTGTCCTCATTTGAAAAGTAGAGATAAAAATGAAATAACAACCTGCCTTGATGCTTGTGTATGCTGATAGTAACAGCATCATGATTTTTAGAATGACAGTATTAAAAATAAAAGCTTTTGTTTCAAAAGTATTTTACCTAATCGTTTGTAGACTTATGAAGGGGTCCAATTATGAAACGCAGCAATCAATTACAGCCATTATCTCGCCATCATCACCTTGGTCTCAACTTATCTCGTCATGCGAAAGAATGCGCTGACACGACTGACGAGATTGCCAAGCACTGGCATAATCTCACCGCTTATATCGACGATATGCAATATCATTTTCAGATTGAAGACAATTTAATTGCCAACGCCCTAGAGCCTTATCGAGCATCTCAACCTGAAGTAGCATCGGTATTAGAGACGCTTACTGGTCAGCATAAACGCTTGCAGACCCTGATAGATACGGGTCAAAAAACGGCGAGTCAGTCTATAACGACAGAACAAGTTAGAGAGCTTGGCACGTTACTATACGACCATATTCGTTTTGAGGAGCGCGAACTGTATCCTATCGTAGAAGAGTATCTAACAGAGGATGAGCTAGATGCTGTTTATCAAGCAAGCCCAGACAGTATTAAGCGCTCAGATGAGAATCGCTAGAAATTATAGTGTTTCAAAAATGCTGTTTGCGTCGCTTTTATCGACGTTAATCGAGCATCAGCGTTGATTTAGCTTATTGACAGTGGCAATCAAGGCGACCATGATCACACCAATGATAATAAGAATGCCGGACATCATATGTGCAGCTTCATAATTCAGTGCCTCGACTTGCTCATAGATAGCAATCGAGACGACTTTGGTCTCACCGGAGATACTGCCACCTATCATCAATACCACGCCGAACTCGCCAATGGTATGGGCAAAGCTAATTAAGCTGCCAAGAATGATACCAACGCGCGCTTGTGGCAATGCCACTTTCATAAAGCGCCTCAGACGACTGGTTTCTAATAAATGTGCAACTTCAATGACGCTAGGTGGAATGCGCAAAAACTGAGCGTAGACAGGCTGAATATAAAAAGGCAATGAGTAAATAATAGAGCCGATGACAAGCCCTTCAAAGGTAAAGATGAATGGACTGATGTTATGCTCGGCAAGCCATCTACCGATACCGACGTTGGGGCTTAATAGCAGTAATAAATAAAAACCAATCACGGTAGGCGGTAATACCAACGGCAACGCGATAATGCCCATTAGTAAGACTTTAAAGCGACCAAGTACGCGGCCACGGCTGGGCTTGGCAAGCCAATAAGCGACAGGCGTGGCAAACAATAATAAGCACAAGGTGGTCACACCGGCAAGCTTAACGCTCACCCATAATGGACTGAGCATGCCTACCATAAGAGATTGGGCTATCATAACGTCACTGCTCTTTCTTGGTCGTTGCTAGCCGTTACTGATCGTAACAAGTAATATAGTCAAAATATCCTAAAAACGTGACGGTATTGCTGATGTATCGATATTACTTTTCACTGGCCATATCATTTACAAAAATTAAAGTAGCAAGGAAAAAGAGTATAAGTACTACGCATTGTAGGCCAAGCAATTTTGACACAGCTAATCGTATTTTTGGGTTTGGTATAAGGATAATGCTTGGTTATTTAACCATTAAATAGCCCGCTTGCGAGAAATAGTGTTGTCCTGCTTTTGAGCGCAAATAATCTGTAAAATCTGTGGCAATGAGTGCATCACTAATGACGATTCCATCTTGCAAAATTGCTGGATAAGAGGCTGGTGCTAACGTGATAAATCGTTCAGGTTTGGCCTTAATTGCTATAACTTGTGATTGTGCGACAAAACCATAATCCACACTGCCCGTATGCGCATATTGAAATGCTTGGCCAATATTTTCGGCCTGTATCAGGCGTTTTTGCTTATTTAGGCTATCGTATAAATTTTGCGATTTTAGATAGGTTTGTGCAGAGGCGCCATAAGGGGCAAGTTCGGGGTTAGCAATGGCTATTTTGCCGTTAGCATCATTTATAAGTAAGTCACTCAATGCTGCCGGATCAGATTTGTCCAACGACTTAGTCAGGCTATATAAGGCTAACTGACCTTGCGTATAAGTAAATGGTGTATAACTCTCATTATTTTTATCGTTGTCTACGACTCTTTCAGCCGCCAGTTTGGCAGGGAATTCTTGATTGGCAGATAAGAATATATCGTAAGGTGCGCCTGCTTTTATTTGCGCGTATAACTTGCCTGACGAGGCATAAGTCACATCAATATCCTGCGCCACTAAATTTTTATCTACTTTATAACCATCAACAATTTGAGGCAACACATCCGATAAATTGGCAGCAGCAGCAATACGTAGGGTTTGGGTTTGCTCAGGTGTCTGGCTAGCAGAATCCGTGTCAACCGTATTTTCTGCTGTGCAAGCGCTTAACGCTACTAGTAAAAACGCAGAGATAGGTGTCACCGCCATCAACTTAGCCATTACTAACCATCCTCGTTCTTAACCATTGTTACTAAGCCACTTGGAAACATCATTGTCGTAGTATTCTTGCTTCCAAACCGGAATATCTGCCTTAATTGTATCGAGTATCCAGCGGCAAGCATCAAAAGCGGGATAACGATGGGCAGAAACCACACCAACCCACACAGCGACATCGCCTATCTCTAAAGCACCGATACGATGAATGGCAATGGCATGAGTGATTTCAAAACGCTTTTTAGCTTCTTCGATAATTGCGCGACCTTGATTCAGCGCTAAGTCTTCATAACCATAATAGGTCAAGCGTTCAACACTAGTGGCATTATTATGATTACGCACTCTGCCTTCAAAGCAAACAAAAGCACCGCAGCTATCATCATCGAGGGTATTTTTTAGTCGACCTTCATCAATCGCTACGTCTAATAACGCAAAGCCATCACGCTCAGCGATTAGGTAGGCTTCATCGATACTACGCTTGATACTCATTGAGTGGCTGTGGACGTTATCTGTCATTTGATGTCTCTATTTGCTGTCTTTTTAATTAGGAAGCGATCTACTAAAATTTAACCACCCGCAACTGGGGTGATAAATACCACACTATCACCATCATAGATCTGGTCTGTCCATTTAGCAAAGTAATCATTTACCGCCACGCGTAGCTCTGCCTGCGGGCGACTAAAGCGATGCTTTTGACTGAGTTGTTCGTATAGCTCAGTCAATGAGGTCGACTGCTCAACGCTGACCGCTTCTTCTTGGCAATTGGCTTCGTCCGCTAAGCTGGCGAAATACAAGACGTTGATAGTCATCGTTGCTTCAGTGTTTGGTGCTACGTCAATATTACTCATAAAAACCTTCCATTCTGTGCAAACTATCGAGCTTTATAACTATAGTCAGTTAAAAGTAATATCGACACATCACGCACTGCTGATATCTATTTTTTTTGCTTGCTATGCCTGCGCAGACAGAGGCTTCAAAAAATTGATATCAGCAGTACCGTAGCGATTTTAGGATATTTTGACTATATATTACTGCTCATCGGGTAATGCTCATCGTTATAAAAAACTTCATTATTCTAAGTGTGATTTTAAGCATGACGATAGTCTGATTTTCCACCTGTTTTTGTCACCAAATGAATATTATCAATAACGATATCATGCGATAGCGCTTTGGTCATATCGTAGATGGTCAAACAAGCAATGCTAACGGCGGTTAAGGCTTCCATCTCGACCCCAGTTTTATGCGTGACTTTGACAGTGCCGCTGACGATAATGGCATTTAGGTCGTCATCATAAGCAAAGGCTAGACCAATCTTGTCTAGCGGCAATGGATGACACAGTGGAATCAAATCGTGGGTGCGCTTGGCGGCCATAATACCGGCGATATGCGCCGTCTGAGTAATGCTACCCTTTTTGGTCATACCATCAGCAGCTTTGATTTGCGCATAAATCTCGCTTGGGAAACGCACTTGTCCGACTGCATTGGCTTCTCGCGTCGTTGCCGTCTTGCCACTGACATCGACCATGGTAATATCGCCGTTGCCGTCTAGATGCGATAAGCTAGATTGTCTGCTTTCCTGATTATTGCTATTCATTGCTAATGTCTCTTGATAAGGTCTCTTGATAAAGTCTCTTGATAAAGTCTCTTGATAAAGTCTCTTGATAAAATTTTATAAATCGCTTAACACTGCGCAGGCACGTTGAAAATCTTCAGGGGTATTAAAGTTGGTCAGATGCTGCCAATTTTCTGTCAAAGGCACCGCTTGCGTAAGAGGCTTGATAAATGACATGACACGGCGTTGACCGCTATCAACATAAGCCTTCAGATCAGGCTCAACACTTAATTGATACAGCCCCAATAATGGATATAGATGGCTATCATCGGTTAGACAAACCACTTTTTTATCGGCCGCTTGACTAATCACTGGTTGTAATTTTTGCCATAAATCAGTTGCCGGTATTAAGCTATCGCAGCTAATAACAAGTAACCATGAGGAGCCGGATTTTTGGTTTGGCGTTGTATCAGTGAGCTTAGCTAATGTCTGCAGAGCTGATTCAATAGCAACCAAAGCCCCGCCATTATCGCTCTGTTTGTCATCTTTCATAGGAGTGTAATCAGTAATATGCATAATTGGAGATTGTATATTACTAACAGTTAAATCTAAATCAACCGTAAAACCGCGCTCATTGTCTGCAATCATAATCAGTATATTGAAATCAGCGGCATTTGAATCAGCCGCTGTTAGTTCAAGGGCATGACGCACATGATAGTCTAATAGCCGCTCACCTGTCGGCAGAGTGAGCTCCGCTTTGGGCGTGCCCATACGCTTGGACGCACCACCCGCTAAGATGACTACGCCTGCCAAGCTATTTAGATGTGGTGCAGTATCAACCATCATTGAATATCAGTCATGGCTAGGATTTTGTGCCAAAAAGTGCGGCACAAAATTGCATGGACGAGTACGGCTATCGAACTGCTCTTTTAAGATATCTTCCCAGCCAGTACGACACGCGCCTGATGAGCCCGGTAAGCAAAATATACCGGTGCCATTTGCCATGCCAGCAACCGCTCGTGATTGTACCGTAGACATGCCAATTTCATCTTTTGAGATGAGACGAAACATTTCACCAAAGCCATCGATCGACTTATCAAACAGTACTTTTACCGCTTCTGGCATGCTATCTCTGATAAAAAATCCCGTACCGCCCGTCGTAATCACTGCATGAACCTTTGGATCTGCAATCCAACCACTGATCACCGCTCTTATCTGGTAGATATCATCAGAGATCAATTGACGGTCTGCTAAGTGATGCCCTGCTTCGGTTAAGCTGTCTACCAAGTATTGTCCTGAGGTATCTTCTGCAAGTGTTCGACTGTCAGAGACGGTTAATACGGCAATATTAAGCGGTGTAAATGCTGTAGCGGGTTTGCTCATAGAGTTTCCTCGAGAAGGTGATGTTAATGTTTAAAAAAGCGTAACATGCTTATTAATTTAACCGCCAATGATTGACAGGTTATGCATAATGCCGCTATTGGCATCATGCAAATGATGGTGCTCAGGTTTAATCGGCATAAAGCTATGTAGATCATTGACTAAACCTTGCACATCGTTAGTCTGTAGATGCTGACGAATATCATAGTTGCCTTGATCGAATAAGCACAGATGCACTTTGCCTTGACTGCTCACCCGCAGGCGATTACAGGTATCACAGAAATGCGCCGCGTAAGGGGCAATCATACCAATGCGTCCCATATAATCAGGATGGCTGTACTCTACCGCTGGACCATCACTACTGCCGCGCTCATGTGGCTGCCAGCCATGCTCTAATAAATAATCGGTAATAATATCGGACTGGGCATGCTGAGCAAAAAACAGATCGCTATTGTCGCTGGTCTGCATGAATTCAATAAATCGATAAGTCACTCGCCTATCTTTGACGTAGTCGATGGCATCTATCAGATTTTCAAAGGCGGTCTCTGCCATCAACACACTATTAATTTTAAGCTTGATATTCGTGGTTTGTAGCAACGTATCCATGTCAGCAAGTAGTTGCGGTAAGCTATCAAAGCCTGTCATCTTGTGAAAAGTAGCGGCATCAAAACTGTCCATGCTGATATTTAACTGGTCGAGCCCAGCTGCTTGCCAACTGGCTAAATGCTTACCCAGCTTATAACCATTACTGGTCATCGCCACCGTTTCAATGCCATCAGTTTGTTTGATGGTTTCAATAATCTCGACGACATCGCGACGGATAGAGGGCTCACCACCAGTGATTCTAACTTTTTTGGTGCCGACTTGAGCAAAGCCGCGTATCAGTGTGGCAATCTCAGGGACACTAAGCTCATCATCAGGGCGTTTGCCTTGATAGCCGTTCGGCAAACAGTATTCACAGCGAAAGTTACAGAAGTCGGTAATAGACAAACGCAGATAGGTAAGACGTCGAGCAAAACCATCAGTTAACGGTTGAGAGTGCTCAATATCTTGCTCGGTAGGTGCTGCTACAGACGGGGCTTGATAATTATCAAAAGCCGTAGCGGCTGTTAATGTAGACATACTAGGCGAATACAGTTGTGCATGGCCTATCTTAATGTTGTCATCACTCATATTTTCCTACCATCAGTAGTGCTTGTGGGCAGCATTACTTTATTATTCGTGTTTGGCCTACCATTGTATGATTTATTTTCAGTTTTTTTGTAGTCATCTTATAGAGATTTAGAAAACTTTCACTACGCATGTAGCCAAGGGAACGGCTGCACAATGACGCTATCACCTGATGCCACATTACCACTGTCTTTGTCCAAAACAACAAAGCAATTCGCTCGGCTAAGCTGTTTGATTCTATGTGATTGCTGACCTGAGAAGCACTCAACTTGATAACTGCCAGCGTCGTTTTGTGTGAGAACACCGCGCTGAAAGTCCTTACGACCAGCTGATTTTTTGATATCGTTTGTGAGCGTTGCTTTGACACTCAATTGCATGGGTCGCTCTGCTAAATCAGCGCCTGACATTTGCCACAATGCTGGTATCACAAACTGTAACGCCCCAACGACCGTCGATAATGGATTGCCCGGCAGACCAAAATATAACACGGGCTTAGCTATATCTTGGTTTAATTCACCAAACACAAACGGCTTACCCGGCTTCATCGCGACTTTATAGTGGTTAATTTGACCCAGCTGTTCAATCACGGTAGTCAAAAAATCATAATCACCAACCGAGACGCCAGCCGTTGATATCAGGACATCGCAGTCTTGCATCGCTTTATTGACAGCGGCAGTCGTCTGCTCTAGATTGTCAGGGATAATGCCGTAATCACGAATGGTCACTGGCAGATCAGCCAGCATGGTTTTGAGTGTAGGCGTATTAGAATTATATATTTGCGCCAAGCTTGTCAGCTCATTGCCAATAGCAACCAGCTCATCACCAGTTGCTAACAGGCCTACCGTCAATGGCTGAAACACCTTGATTTGGCTGACGCCCAAATTAGCCAATAAGCTAATATCAGCAGCATTAAGACGTTTACCTACCTTCAATACGGCCTCGCCCGATTCGATTTCTTCACCTTGTTTGCGAATATTGTTATCGATCTGAGCCGTTTGCGACAGCGTCACCGTGTAAGGTTTTGATTTATCGATTGTGTCTCTAATAGTGGCAAAGTTAGTATTCTCTTGCATGATGACCGTGTCACAGCTATCTGGAACGACGGCGCCAGTAAAGATACGTACACCTTGTCCCGCTGTTAACTCGCCAGTATAAGCACTGCCCGCTTGTGATTCGCCAATGATCTTAATGATGCTGGTATCTGATATATCGCTGCCATGAGCGATCGCATAACCATCCATCGCTGATAGATTCTGTCTTGGTATATCGAATGTTGCGGTGATATCTTGCGCCAGTATTTGATTACGACTGTCTAGCAGCTCACAGGTGTTGAGCACCCTTGTTGGCAATGGAAAGTCATTATTATTATAAGTATCTACGCGCAGCTTTATCGCTGTCTGTAACGCTTCCATCGTAATCATAGGGGAACACTCAGTTTGTCGGTTGTTATTAGTATTACATTATAGTGAGGCATTGCTAACAGTTTATCATCTGTAGCCCGTATTTTTTGCTATCAGCGTTAATTGCATCTCTTCTACTTGTTGTAGTCGATTTTATATATTTTCAATGCGAGTGTACTTAAGTTTTTGATAGCACCATACAAATAAGTTCATATAGCACCCTGCTCGTTAAACACTAACAGATAATCGATATTAATAGCGAACACTTAATTTGAACTGCTTAATTTGAACTTTTTAAGTTAAACTCAAATTCTTTGACTTAACAATTTTTAATTCAGGAACTTTTAAGCGGCTAACTATAGGGCGTGTCCTCAATTCAACCGATAGCAATCTAAATGGGCTAAAAATGGTTAAATCTTGCCAAACATCGTCAAATAACTAGGTAATATCTCGATATTATCTGCACTATTTTCCTTGTTTGACTGCAATTTACCTCATTTGTATCACCATTTTTAAAATGAGGACACGCCCTAGTCAAAATATCATAAAAACGCGACGGTATTGCTGATATCAATTTTTTGTAGCCTCTGTCTGCACAGGCACAGCAAGCAAGAAAAATAGATATCAGCAATGCGTGATGGTTCGATATTACTTTTCACTGACCATATAAATCGATGACTTTGCATGAAGTCAAAAAAAGCACCTTAATCTAGGTGCTTTTTTAGAGTCATCACTATAAAAAATTATGAACACAGTCGTCAAAAACGGTGGCGTTGATTATTACATAATAGCGCCAGCAACCAACTTCACCATGATGTCAATGAAGAAGCACTCCGCTGACTGATAAAACCATCTGGCGTTTGCCCGTTATCGGCTTGCCAACGCTGGAATGCTTTGCGCGTGTTGGTACCGATAATACCATCCGTGCCTTTGGTATCATAACCTGCACTGGTTAAGCGCTGCTGCAATCTGGTCACTTGAGAAGTCGATAATGGGTTTTCATAGCGCGGCCATGATTTTCGTAGACCACTTTGCCCAGCCAGTGCTTTACCCAGCAAGCTCACACCCAGCGCATAGCTCGATGAGTTGTTATAAACCTTGATCACATCAAAATTTGGGCTTAACAATAGCACTGGGCCATCTTTACCCGCTGGTAGCCATAGCTCCATTTGCGTATTGGCATCGAGATACACATCATCTATGGTATCAACGCCAAGCGCCGCCCATCTGGCTGCAGGTTGCTTGCTACCGACCACTGAATAATCAAATGAAGATGGAACCGTTACCTCATAAAAAGGCGCCAGACCGCGAACCCAGCCTGAGTTGCTGAGATAATTGGCCGTAGAGGCTAAGGCATCGCCTGTTGACCATGGGTTGCGGTGACCATTACCATCACCATCGACACCATGCTCTAACCAAGTACCTGGGATGAACTGCGTTTGTCCCATGCCGCCAGCCCAAGAGCCTTCTAACTGTGACCACGACACATCACCACGCTGCAATAGCGTCGCTAATGATAGTAACTGCGTTTCGGCGAACTCTTGGCGACGACCGTCATAAGCAAGGCTAGAGAGCGCGCTTGGTAAATCGCTATTGCCAGTCACCACGCCGTATGACGACTCCATGCCCCAAATCGCGGCGATGGTTTCTGCACTTACCCCATACTGCGATTCTAATTGTGACAAAAATGCCCGTTGCTCAGCAAACTTGCGCTTACCCGTACTCACACGCCCATCTGATACCGCAGAATCAACATATTCCCACGGCATTTTTGAAAACTCTGGCTGTCCTGAGTCAAGCGAGATGACCTGCTGATTTAAGTAAGCAGAATCCATCAGACGTCGAATCGTTGAGGCATCATAGCCTGATGACAGCGCGCGCATGGAGAAATCAGACTTCCAATCAGAAAAGCTGTTGTAGCTTGGTTTTGCCACTGGCTGCGGCTTGACGACCGGTGCCGGTGTTGGCTTTACTTGAATGGTTTGAGTCTGGGTAATCTGTACATTACCTTGACGCACAGGCTTGCTGGGTTTTTGCATCGCCTGTTGACTGGTACAACCGACCATTACTAAGGCAGGGAAAAGGGCAATGTACTGTTTTTTTAACATCATAAAAACTCTCAAGTATGGATAAGTAACTTAGCGATTAGCGGCAACAATTAGCAGCCGTTCATCAAATTTAACGTCTAAGCATTTAAAATCAAAGCATTTAACGTCCGAGTACAGCCCGTGGATCGATAGGATTGCCATTCAAGCGAACTTGAAATTCTAGACCGACTTGGTTGGTTTGACCACTGCTACCCATACTGGCAATACGTTGACCAAGTTGTACCTGCTCGCCTTCTTTAACCAGTAATTGACTATTGTGAGCGTAGGCGGTGATGTAATTATCGCTGTGGCGAATCATGATGAGGTTACCATACTCTGGTAGACCATTGCCCGAATACAATACAGTACCAGATTGGCTGGCAAGCACAGGATCACCTTCGTTACCAGCGAACCACATGCCCATGTTACCGGCTGCCGCATCAAAGTTGCGAACCACTTGGTTACGACTTGGATAGTCATAGCCTGATGTCGCGTTGGCCGTTACTTCATATGCTGGCGTTGGCGTGCTGGTGACAGGAGGGGTATAAGTCGGCTGTGACGGAGCAGAAGTATTAGCACCATTATAAGTATTATAGCGATTGTTGCTAGCTGCCGTTACTGGCGCGCCTTCCCATAGCTTCAACCACTGACCGCTATAGATGGTATATTTACTATCCAAACCGTTCATCGCCCCAATTTGACGATAGCTCAAGCGATAGCGTTCAGCGATTTGACTGACCGTATCGCCACGCTGCACGCGATGATAGTTAGGAACGCCTTGCGCATTGGTAATAATCTTAGGTCCCACTTGGTTAGCTGATTGGTAAGTAGGCTTCGTCGCACAGCCTACTATCGTTAACGATGCTGCTGTCAACGTTCCTATCAATGCTACTGTTGCCAAGCGCGATCCAGCAATAAGCTTCTTCATACAAGATTTCCTATTCTTTATGTTACTCACAAACTCCTTGTGCTAATCACAAGCATTTTGCTAACTTTTATACCGTTTAGTATTTGGCAGCTAGGATTTGGCAGCACCAAATTATAGCATTAACGCCGACAACGTATTAAGGGTGTCAGCTGGCGTATGATGCAGGCGCACTGGAGATAGACTAATATAACCCGCTGCCACCGCTTGGTCATCCGTCATGTTTATGGCAGATGACTGAATATCTTCAGTTTCTAGTGACGATTCATGTTGCCGCTTACGTAGCGATAGCCAATAGGCATCTCGCCCGCGTGGATCTACCACATGATGTACAGGCCGTGCTATCTGACTATGTACCAGACAGGTGATTTTTCGACCTTTAATATCATCAGCATCATTTACATCAGGGATATTAACGTTTAATACATGATAGGGCAAACTTTTGAATGCCTCTACTATAGATGTTTCGGTCAACAGTTTGACTATTTCATCGGCGGCCATTTGATAGCGGTGCGCTTGGTCTTGCTCGTCGCCTTTTATTCTCGCCCCTACCAGAGAAGTCGCAATCGCCGGTAAGCCAAAGAGTTGGGCGGTCAATGCCGCGCCAAAAGTACCCGAAAAAAATACATCTTGTCCCAAGTTGGCCCCTGAATTGATACCAGTAATCACGCAGTCAAAGCGCGTGTCTTGATACAGCTCGTGTAACGCCAAATAAACACAATCCGCAGGCGAACCATTGACCGCGATAAACCCCGACGGCAACTGCTGAGTATACAACGGCTGAGAGATGCTCAAGGCGCTACTGCAGCCGCTCTGCTCATTGTTAGGTGCGACCACCTTCACCTCACCAACCTTTGATAAAGCTTGCGCCAGCGCTAACAATCCTGGCGCATGTACCCCATCATCATTACTAACTAAAAATTTCATTTGTGCTCAATATATTTAGGTTTGACCGTCTGTCTGCTTGTCTACTTTAGGGTGGTAAAATTGCTATAATTAGCCCAGTATTTGACTATTAATTGCTGAGCGCACCTCACCCCGATGCACCACTGGGAACGATTGTTATCACTCCGTTTTATGCTAACTGTGGTCATTATTAGATAGCACTTTAACCCTATAGTCGTGTCAGGTGCAACGATATTATGGGCGATTATACCTGAATCGCTAGCAGACACGAACCCACTCTTTGCGCAGAATTTGCCTGTTGCTTGACAGCATCCTTTATTTTTCACGGTAGTCAAACGGCAATATAGTCAGTCCCAAATAAAATGAGTATAAGTATTATAATGCGCCACTGGTATAAATTTTCCTTGCTTGCTGTGTCTAAGCTGACAGAGGCGACGAAAAATTCATCCCAGTAGTACTATGTTTATTTTATAGTGGCTCGACTAGATGCAATTAAAACTGGTCGGTAACACGTTACAATAGACAACAACGTACAACAATATAAACTTATACTTTTATGCTGACGTAACTTATAGGTTGATGCTACTGATATGTTGCTGCAAAATGCCTTTGGCTCACAATATATCTACACATAAATCAATATTTTATGTGACTTTTGTTTTTTTACCCATTAACATATGACCATTAAATAAAGATAAGCGAGTGTAATACTGAATGAATAATCAATCGATATTATCTATAGCTTCTGTGATAGCAAAGACCGTCTCAAAAATCGGTTTTGCAGGACTGATAACGTCTGTTGCCATGCTGTCTCAAGCGACCAATGCTGCACCCAATCCAGCAACCACTATCCCATTGGATATGTCTGGCATGAATATCACCAAGCACGAGATTGCCGTGATGCAAGTATTGTCTGAGATTTGCCCGCCGATGCTAAATGGTAAACAGAAACAGCGTTTTTATAAGTCTTATACGGTACAGCTGCATGAATTGATGCCATCGCTAGAAGACCCAAAAGCGGCGATTCAATATCTATCAACACAGCAAGACTATCGCCAGATATTACAAGGCATCCGTAGCTGGACCATGGGCTTCTCTAAACAAGAAAATAAAGCCTTGTGCGAAGATTTGGCGAACGCTGAATATTAATGGATAATTAATAGATGCTTTCGTTGTATGACAAAAGTAGAACTTTTGCTAAGTCTAGAAATATTACTCTGTACAATCCTTTCTATTATTCACTTGGACATTAACAGCAATAAATAATGATAAAAAATATAGATATTGCTGCCTTTGCCTTATTGAGTTAAGCAAATAGAACGCTAGCGCGACGAGCTTTATAAGTGAGCTTATCGCGTCTAGGAAAAGCTTGCTGTCACCCCACTGCTCCATTGCAGTTGGTGCGGCAAGCTTTTTTGTGGCAAGTAAAAAAACATGCATAAATCTCAATATACCTAAAAGCCTTTTAAGTATTGCCTGCCTTTTTCAGTTGCGTCCTATTTTTTTTATTTATCGATTCCCCATCGGTTGGCATTTTGCTAAGATAAGGCGTTAATTTTATGTCCGTCGCTCAGGCCTCGTTTTCCTCACACATTGGCTCTTTTAAAACCTTATGTTTGAGACATAGGGTTTGAAATAACGTATGAGGTTTAGTACTAGCCATGATGCGATAGATACATTTGGTTCCATGATGCGGTGTAACAATCTATGACAGTAAAGCGTGTAAAAAAACAGCTGGTGCAGCTGGTCGTTGGTATGAGTATTTCTATGAGTGCGGTGATGGCGAGCGCTGCCATTCAGCCACCTGAGATGGAAAATACAGCCTATGTGCTAATGGACTACAATACTGGTGAAATATTGGCACAAAAAAATGCCAAACAAGCTCTCCCACCAGCGTCTTTGACGAAAATGATGACCAGTTACATCATTGAGCAGCGCTTAGCGTCAGGTGATCTTAAAGAAGACGAACAAGTATTGATGAGTCAAAATGCTTGGTGCCGTGGTAGTAGCAGTCAATCTTGTATGTATGTGCCAGTGAACCAAAAGGCCAGCGTTATTGATATGCTGCGCGGTATTATCATTCAATCAGGTAATGATGCCTCAAAAGCCATGGCGGAGCATATTGCTGGTAGCGAAGATTCATTTGCCATCCTAATGAATGAGCAAGCAGAAAAGCTGGGTATGGAGAATACCCACTTCGTCAACTCTACGGGTATGCCTGACGAAGGTCATGAAGCCTCGGCGTTGGATTTGGCCAAACTAGCCCGTGCTATTATCAAAAACAGCGGTGACTATTATGGTATTTATGCCGAAAAAGAGTTTACCTACAATGGTATTACCCAAGGTAACCGTAATGCCCTACTCGCCACTGACTCTACCGTTGATGGCCTAAAAACAGGTCATACTGATGCCGCTGGCTATTGCTTGGTTGCGTCAAGTAACCGTGAAGGCATGCGTCTAATCTCTGTCATCATGGGTACCGAAAGCCAGCAAGCGCGTGCCGATCAGTCACGTGAGCTACTCAACTGGGGCTTTGGCCACTTCACGACCGTAACCAAGGCACCGGCTGGCCAGTTCGTGAGCAAAATCCCTGTATGGTTCGGGGAAGCAGAGGAAGTAGAGCTGACTACAGGTGATAATCTGCAAGTTCTAACCAGTAAAACGCAGAAGAACAAAATCACGACCGTAGTTGATATCCCTGAAAGCTTAGAAGCGCCTATCAAAAAAGGTCAAGAAGTTGGCAAAATGATGGCAGTCATCGATGGTAAGGCAGTCGCATCAGTGCCTATCATAGCGACCAATGATGTCGAGCAATCAGGCTTTATGAGTCGTATGTGGCAACATGCCGTACGCTGGGTACAAAACTTATTTTAAAGTAAGGCTATTTAGTCATCGCACAAATACTTTTTAAGAGCATGAGTGAATAAAAAAGACGCCTCCAATTTGGGCGTCTTTTTTTGTTTCTATACTGAGTTATAGCTATACTAATTGATACTTATATCTATTGCTTTTAAAGCAATTAAGCTCAAAGTGAATACTTTTGAAGTAAGCCACTTTTGAGATAAGCTATGCCCATATTAGCCAACTTTTCAGCAGATTACTTAAGGCTTTATCTTCATAAGCTGCGCTATAACAGTAATCGATACCAGCCGCTTTTAAGCCATGCTCAAAGCTGTCTAAGTATTGCGCTTGATGCGGCGCGTACCAGTAGACCAATAGCGCGCGGTTCTCACTCTCGTAGCTTTCAAACTGGCGAATACGCTTGGCGATAACTTCAGCGATGCCTGCGGACACATCTTCTGCAAACATCACCATATCGACTTTCTTCGTATGCAGTGCTTCGATCACAAGATGTTCATGCTGGTGACAGATGACTGTCGCCCCTAAACGCTCAAGCTCATCTACCAAAACTCCCGTTTCATGATCATAGTAGTAAACTACGTCCAATCCAGCCAATAGTTTTTGCTGACGAACGTGGGTTTTTTTGGGTAGAGGAATGGTGAGTATAAACTGCGTACCGACGCCTAGAGCGCTTTCAACTTCGATAGTTGCACTCATCAGCTGAGCGATTTGTTTGACCACCGGCAAGCCGATACCTGTCCCTTCGTACTGCCGAGTTTGTGAGGAATCTATCTGAAAAAATGGATTAAAAATATCATCGATATAATCGCTCTCGATACCAATCCCCGTATCTTTGATAGTAATTTGCCAGCGGTTACTATTGTCAAAATGGGTCAATTGCGAGCTGATACTCACTTGTCCCACTGGTGTAAACTTAATTGCATTGCTCAGGAGTATTGATAATATCTGTTTTATTTTGCTCGCATCGCCTTCGAGCGTATAGTCTATATGGTGAATATGACTGACTAACGCCAAGCCTTTTTGTTTAGCAGCACACTCAACATCCGCTAACAGATCAGCGATTAACTGTAAGGGGTTAAATTCACTAAAATGTAGGCTAACTTGACCCTTTTGTATTTGATTCAATTGAATGATTTGGTCAAGCGACAATACCAATTTTTCACTGCCATTACGGATGATATCAACCGCATCTTTTTGCTCATTATTTAAGCGCTCATCATCTAATAGATGCAAGCCGCCAACAATCGCATTCAATGATGTTTTTAATTCGTGAGTGATCATACTTTGAAAGTTATGCAACTGCACATCTAAAGACAAGTCCTTATGGTGTAGCTGCTGCTCAAAGACGGCAAGGGCTTCGTAGTCTTGTTTGGCCGCTTGTAGGCGATCAAACAAAGTTATAAAGGTCTGTTTGATTTGCACCAGTTCTTGAAACTCAAACTGCTGCGGGATCACTGGCAGCTGTTCAAGCTCTGGGTTCTTACTAACGATCTCACACACCTCGGTTAGCGCTGCGATGTCTTTGACAGGCCAGCTGAGCTTACGCAGAATGTATAGCGCCCAAATAATAGCGAGCATGGTAGTGATAAGCCATAACAACAGGTTGCTACGAAACCAATTGGCCCGCAACTTATCTACATCTAAAGTGATATTAATATAGCCAACCAAGGCACTATTATCGGTTAAGGCTTCAGGGGCTGCCAGCTCAAGCGTGTTGTCTGATAAAAGCGTGTTTGGTTGCTGAGTGGCGTTTATCGTTGCAGCACTATCGTCAACGATATCATCACTGATGACTGGATAATTAAAGCTGACCGTACTGGCAAACAAAGCGTTTTGCCAGTCATCGTTTGACTGATAGGCGGTGAACCTATCTATATCAGCAATAGGCTGCGGCGTTGAATAAAATAGGATGCTTTGGATATTTGGTTCTGCCGCCAACAGAATGCTGACTTGCTTGGCAACAGTGTCGGCACCATCTACTGTCGACGCACTGCTTGTCAGTAAGGCGGCCAATTGCTGAATATGACGATGCTTCTGTTGATAATGATGCACCAAACCGTAAATAAAAGACAATAAAATACCAGCCAATACAGCCAAAATGATGGCTTGCACGACCGAGCGCCAGATAAGCTTAGGAAGGGTTTGCAGCGGTTGGTTGTTCATGTCACTCAACTGAGTTAAGACGACTGTTTATTTATACTACAGGTATTTGTAAGATATGGTAAGAGCAACATGCACATACTGTGTTGCAGCCTTGTTATAACAAAGCTGCAGTGAGTCTATATTCATAAATAAAATTATAAACATTTAAAGGCAGGTAAAACCGTTGTTTTAACGCGGTTTTTTATCTTTTGTGGTGAACTTCTGCGTTCGATTACGCTCACGTTGACGTAACTGTTGCGCTTTTGCTTTGGTTGGCGTATCACTTTTATTAGCGTAAGGATTTTCGTTGAGCTTAAAGACCACATTAAGCGGCGTACCTTCGAGCTTAAACACCTGACGGAATTGGTTTTCTAGATAACGCTGATAGCTCTTAGGGAGCGAGCCAGTTTGGTTACCATGAATGACAATCACGGGTGGATTGTGACCACCGATATGCGCATAGCGTAACTTGATACGGCGACCAGCGACCGTCGGTGGTGGATTGGCAGTCACGGCATCTTGTAAAATCTGAGTCAAACGGTTGGTCGACACTTCAAACATAGAGGACTGATAAGCACGCAGGATAGATGGATATAAATTACCCACGCCAGTGCCATGTAATGCTGAGATTAGATGCACTTTTACATACGGAATAAAATTAAAGCGGCGATCCATCTCAATTTTGATATAGTCTCTTTGATCTTGAGTCAGACCGTCCCACTTATTGATTGCTACGACTAAAGCACGACCGGCATCAAGGGCGTAACCAATCATATGCAAATCTTGATCGACGATTCCTTCATGAGCATCAATGACAATAACCGTGACGTTGGAGTCTTCAATGGCTTGCAAGGTTTTGATAACTGAAAATTTCTCTACTTTTTCATCGATTTTACCACGACGACGGACACCAGCCGTATCAATCAATACGTAGTCTTTGCCATCGCGCTTATAAGGGATATAAATACTGTCACGCGTGGTGCCAGGCATATCGAACACCACAACGCGGTCTTCACCCAATAGACGGTTCACCAAGGTGGATTTTCCCACGTTTGGACGACCGATAATGGCAAGCTTTAAACCTCTCGGCTCTACCACTGCATCTTGTTCAGGCATATCAGCAGTCAGAATTTCGAGCAAGTTACCGATACCGCGACCATGGCTGGCTGCCATCGGATACGGCTCGCCCAACCCTAAAGCATAAAATTCTGCAGGGGCAGAGTCATGGACACCATCGACTTTGTTGGCAACCACATAGACCGGCTTGCCAAGGGTGTGCAAGAACTTACCGATTTCGGCATCAGCGCCAATCATCCCAGCCCGTGCATCAACCACAAACACAATGATATCCGCTTCGTGAATGGCAGTATGCGACTGTTCAGACATGTAGTCATCGATGTTGCCGCTGCCATCATCCGCTTCACCAATACCGCCCGTATCGACGACGATAAAGGCTTTGCCTTCATATACCGCATCGCCGTATTGACGGTCACGAGTCAATCCTGACAAATCAGCAACCAGTGCCTGCCGACTTTTAGTGAACTGATTAAATAAGGTAGATTTACCGACGTTTGGACGACCAATTAAGGCGACCACAGGCTTGATACTCATGGGTTACTCTCAGTGAAGGGCACAATGACGGACAAGACAGTTACTCGCTTAATAATACGAGTAAACATGCTGTGCTTGAACGTAAACTAAAATGAATGATAAATATAAAACGATATAGTCAATCCTCTATAAATTAGATACGGTGTCAGTCTCGTTTAGTCTACTATTTGTAGTACTTTCACTCGCCTTTCTTGTCTCTAAATTATATTAAACCGACTATAGCAATAAAAAGGTATTATTTACTATTTTGCAATAAATAGATGGTATGCCTAGAGACAGCATTATTTATGAATACTGTCTCCAGATACCATACATAGGCATTACCTACCGCTATTATATAGAGATAATGCCGACAGCGCATCGGTCGCATAGAGTACGCGAAACCCTGTCGTTAAACAAGCCATTTACACAAGGCATGAAACGCTGACAAAGCAGCGTTTATATCTCTTAGCATCGACATTAAACAGTACGCTTAGTCATAGGCTTAAAAAAACCATTGATAAAGCGCCTGTTCATCAAGTCTTAGCGAGCTAATTGCCAGATAGCAACTTGGCCTGAGGTACTTTGGGTCAGCAAGCGGCTACCTTGAGCTTGCAAGTTGGTAAGCGCGCCTTTGGTCTCTACACGGCTGACGATTTTTCCGCTAGCAGGGTCAAATAAATGCACAACCCCATCATAATCACCCACTGCAATATAGTTCCCAATCATGACAGGGTTGGTTAAGTGGCGATAAGCCAGCTCTTCACTTTCCCATAGCATCTCACCATTGCTACGATCATAAGCGACTACTTTTCCGTCTAAGCTGGTGGCAATGACTTGCTGATTGTTTACCGCTAGCGCTTTTAGGCTGGCAAGATCATTGACAAACATCACTTGACGTGACGCCAAGTCAATCCCTAATAGTTGCCCACTATAGCTGATAGCAAACAGCTGATTATTATTGACGACAGGCTTGCCGTCAACATCGCTCATACGCTCAACTTCACTACTGCCCGCGCCCACGCCCACACGTCTTGACCACTGCGGTAGACCGCTATCGGTGGTCACTGCATGCAAACGTCCATCAGCCGTTGCCAATAATGCTGTTTTTTCATCTAACAACGTCGGTGCCGCACTACCGCGCACACTGATAGCAGGTACTTGAGTGGCGAACTGCCATACCAACTGACCAGTCTGTAGTGATAAGCCGTGCAAGAAGCCATCATTGGCCGACAAAATCACCCGATTATTACTAATAAGCGCTGGTGACAGTACCGAACCTGATAACTGTTGCTGCCAGCGTTTTGCGCCAGTCGCACTATCAAAAGCCATGACTCGCCCGCTACGTGTACTGACAATTGCAGTTTGGCTCAAGGCATCTATTGCCACGCCGCCTGTGATTTGATCACCGACATTGACCGACCATGACTCTTGACCAGCGCTATTAAAGCCGGTCAAATCACCACCGCGTGATGCCGTTACTATTTGACCATTGGCATATCCGACCTGTAAATCTAATGGGTCTTTTTTGCTGGCTTTTCTGTTACCGACATCAGTGCTAAATACAGGCTGTAGCACGCTAATAGGCTGAGCAATTTGCACCAGTTTTACAGGATCGTTAACGACAGGTTTGATACCGCGATTACAGCCAACGACAGCCGTTGCCAGTGCTGCGATGACAGCCACGTGCATGACAGTCGTCTTGATGGTCTTAGCCTTTAACGTGTTGCTAGAGCGAATAGATTGAGTCATGATAGGTTCTCACTACAAATAAATTAATCATTAATAAATTAGCCATCAGTAAATAGGCAATTGAGCAGTAATAAAAAAGTCCGGTACATTCCCGCTACATTGGTACCGACTGTTAATACTGCTCTGCTGACTTACTGCGCTACTTAGTTTGTAGAACGGTTTGAGTTACGATATAAATCATTAAAACTAAGAGGGTTGCTCGGCGGTAGCGGTATTTTCCTCAATGACTAATGGCTGCTCAGCAGTAGCAGGCTCTTGCAGCAGGCCAGCTTGCGGCTCAATAGGCTCAGGCACGATACCCAAACTTTCCATCTTTAAAGCCAATACCGCACGCGTTTCTTGACGACTACGTAACAATTCCCAAGCATTGTTATAAGACTTAATCGCTGAGTCTTTATTGTCTTGCACCAGATAAATATCACCCAGCAGCTCTTGCTGACTGGCTTCAAAGGAGCTTGGCATATCGTTGTTGGCTTCGGCTAAGGCTGCATCTGCATCACCAGCCGCCAATAGCGTCTTAGCATAACGCAGACGAGTAATCGCAGTCAGACCCGCATCACCCAAATCGATTGCCAGCGCTTTTTTTAGCGTCTCACTTGCGCCTGTAAAGTCATCACCATCAACCTGTTGACGCGCTTTAATCATCAGCGCTTGCCACGCATAGACGGAGTCACCATGCGTGCTGACCAAGTCATCAATGTCTTTATTAAGCTGCGTACGGCTGTCTGATAGTGCTGCTTTTGCCTCTGCTTCTAAATCTGGATTTTGTGACGCCAGACTGACTTCTTCATTCAATCGCTGGATGTCCGCATAGTGATCGGCAGCAACCGTATCCACACGGGCATGATTGTCCTGCCAATATGTCCAGCCAAAATAAGCGGCCAGTGCCAACAAAATCGCAGTGACAATATAGCTGCCGTATTGCTTTAACGCTTGCATTGAGTTGTCTGCATTCGGCGAATTGGGTGTCAGAGCCATAGGTAGTTACCTGATAAAATTGTTATTAAGTTGCTGATGCTAAAGCGGTTCAGTGACGAGAAAAGTGCTCTTTACTCGATAGCCAATCCTGCGCGACCGTCTGTTGCTCACCTGTCTGCATGTCTTTGATGCTAATAGTCTGATCATCCAGCTCTTGCTGCGCAATAATAACCGTCAACGCAGCGCCCGATTTGTCCGCTTTTTTCATTTGCGCCTTTAGACTCGTCGCACTTGCCATTTTTACCCGCACATCTGGACGGCTATAACGCAAACGTTGTGCATAGCCAATACCCGCACCATAAACATCGGGATGAGCCACGACAAAGACATCGCAAGCTGGCACATCAGCAATCGGAGCGACAGCTTCCATGAGTAACAATAAACGCTCAAGTCCCATGGCAAAACCAACCGCAGGCTCAGACTTCATCGGCTTGCTACTATCGCTACCGATTGATTTTAGCTGTCCAATTAAACCATCGTAGCGCCCACCGGCACAAACGGTCGCTTGGCTACCAAGCTTGTCAGTGACCCACTCAAAGACGGTTTTGTTATAGTAATCAAGACCGCGTACTAGATGCGGGTTAATCTCAAAACTGATGCCAAGGTCGGTCAAATACGCTTGCACTTGTTCAAAATGTGCGACGCTCTCTGCTCCTAAGAAGTCAGCCAGCTTTGGTGCATCTGCCAATACTGCTTGGGTACTCGCCTCTTTACTGTCTAAAATACGCAGCGGATTGGTCGTCAAGCGGCGTTTGCTATCATCGTCTAGCTGCTCTTGTTTGTCCGTTAAATAAGTAACCAGCGCCTCACGATAAGCATGGCGCTCATCCAGCTCGCCCAAGCTATTTAACTGCAAATGCATCTCATCTTTTAGACCCAGCTCTTGCCACATCAGATGCGTCATAGCAATTAATTCAGCGTCGGCATCCGCTAGCGCACTGCCAAAGCTCTCGACACCCAATTGATGAAACTGGCGGTAGCGACCTTTTTGTGGACGCTCATAGCGGAACATCGGGCCGATATACCAAAGCTTAGGCGTATCACCACGCAGCAAATTGTGCTCAATCACTGCACGTACCGCCCCAGCTGTACCTTCAGGACGCAATGCTAAGGGCGTTGGTGGCTCGGACTTATCGGTAAAGCTATACATCTCTTTTTCGACGATGTCGGTTGCCCCGCCGATAGCACGGGCAAATAAGTCGGTTTGTTCTACGATAGGCAGGCGAATGTGTTCATAACCGTATCTACCCAATACATCAGCCAATATCGACTCTAAGTGCAGCCATTTTGCGGATTGGTCAGGCAAAATATCATTAAACCCTTTAATAGCTTTAATCATGGTACGGTTGTATCCTTAAAAATTTTAACAAGTATTCTATTATTGTTGTCATGCTTTAAAGAACGCTACTGGAATCTGAATTATCCCAGCTTATTTTACTCGAATAATTTCATTCTCACGTTTTTTGGCCAATTCTTCTGCGTGCGCGCGAACCATACCTTCTATCTCATCGACCAAATTTTCGGTATCAATCAGATGGCTTTTCTCACCCATACGGTACACCAACGATTTTGGTGCAGCACCGACAATACCAATATCCGCTTCTTTCGCTTCACCCGGACCATTTACCTTACAGCCAATCACGGACAGGTTCATCGGCTCACGGATGTCTTCTAAACGCGACTCAAGCGCAGTCATCACTCTAATCACATCAAACTCTTGACGCGAGCAGCTTGGACAAGCAATAAAGTTCACGCCGTTAGATCGAATATTAAGCGATTTTAAAATATCAAAACCAATTTTAATCTCTTCTTCTGGCTCTGCTGCCAAGGAGATACGAATAGTATCACCAATACCATCTAGCAATAAGCCACCAAGAGCAATGGCTGACTTGACCGCGCCTGTGCGATAGACACCCGCTTCGGTCACGCCTAAATGCAGTGGATTGTCAATTTGAGCAGAGATAAGACGATAGGCATCCAAGGTCAAAAACACATTGCTGGCTTTAACCGAGACTTTGTATTGATCAAAGTTCAGACGCTCCAAAATATCGATATGACGCATCGCTGACTCCAGCATTGCCTCGCCAGTTGGCTCGGTATACTTACGCTGAATGTCTTTTTCTAGGGAGCCTGCATTGACGCCAATACGAATCGGAATATTGTAATGCTTGGCACAAGCGACGACTTCACGTACTTTGGCGTCGCTACCGATATTACCCGGGTTAATACGTAGACAATCCGCACCCGCTTCGGCAACCGCTAGCGCAATCTTATGATCAAAATGTACATCGGCGATCAATGGGACGCTGACCAGCTTGCGAATCTCACCAAAGGCTTTGACCGTATCCATCGTGGGTGTCGATACGCGCATCAGATCCGCGCCCGCTTCGACGCAGCGCTCAATTTGCGCCACGGTCGCTGCCACATCACAGGTGTCGGTGTTGGTCATGCTTTGCACACTAATCGGTGCATCGCCACCAATCGCAACATCACCAACATAGATTTTTTTGGTCAGACGACGGTTAATAGGCGATGGCATTGACATACATAAATCCTTTAATCAGAACTGAAAAAACAATAGGCGAAGAGGTAAAAAGGCAGAAAGACTAAGGAGCCAACTCAAAACTGGCCTGCTTATCCGTAGCATAGGTATCTAAGGCGACGGCTTCTTGATTGAGCATTAAGCTGACGTTATCGACATTATCAATCTGCACATTAAATGGTGGCATGCCTGACAATTGGTAGTCACCAGCTGTCTGCGCGCCATTCATCAAGTTGCTACCAGAAGCGTCAGTAATACTAATAACGGCATTATCCGTAATCTTGATATCCAAAGCCGCCACACTGGTATTGGCATCACCGCCCAAATTTAGTGCAGAGCCAGACGCGCCGACCCCATTGGCATCGGTGTTGACTGCAGCACCTTGTGCTTGCTCTATGGCTGAGATATCCTCGACAGCTGCCGCTGGCTCTTGGTTATTCTCTTTGCTCGCATTGCTCACCATACGAAATAAAAATATCGCTAAGATGATTAGCGCGATAACGCCTATGATTAATAGGGGGTTAAAGCGAATACGGTTGTGCGTATCACGCTGCAATGTACCCATTGGGCGCAAAGGCGTGTCTATATTGCTTGCCGACTGGGCTTTTAGCTCTTTGGGATAAGCGGCATCGAAACTGCTCGCTATTTTTACCGGATCTAAGCCCAAAAATTTGGCATAATTAATCGCAAAACCACGAGCAAAAGCCGCTTGCGGTAGCTCAGAGAAGTTTTCACTCTCTAGCGCTTGCAAATGACGCTTTAAAATAAATAGCTCAGCTGCCACCTCTTCTAAGCTGATTTGTTTATTTTTTCGGGCTTGCTGCAATACGGCACCAAATGATCCCTGCGGGTTAGATTGAGTGTTTGATGATGGGGTGATCATTTCCATGGTGCCTCTGGATTATTAAGCCAAGTCTTAAGTTGTTTTGCCTCATCGCTTAACGGGTAAGCCGATAAAAGCTGCTGTGCCAATTGTTGGCGCGTTGTCTTGTTGTTTTGTACAGCGGCAATTTTGATGCCTTGCAACAGTAAGCGTGGGCTAATACCCTGCCCTTGTACCAGCATCAAAGTCTCGTCATAGAGCCGCTGCGCTTGCTGCACACGCTGCTGCTCAAGCAATAAGTCTACCAATTCAATATGGGCGATAATACTATTGCGATTGCCATCTAATGCCCGCAAGAATGCTTTGGCTGCTGCTGGATGATCATTGAGTTGCAGATAGGTGCGACCCAAGTTTTCTAGCGCGCCAATACGGCCTTCGTAACCCAATGCTGCACCGGCGATTTCAAACTGCGCCGCCGCTTCTTGGTAACGCTTCATTTGCGACAAATAAACGCCGTAATTATTGTGCGCTTGCTCAAAATCTTTATCAAGCGCGATGGCTTTTTTAAAATACTGGTCGGCTTTTTCAAGATTGATGCGGCTGCCTTCTTGCTGCAACAAAACGCCCATCATATCATAGGCTGGCGCGTAACGGCTATCAGCAGCAAAGGCTTTTTCTAACTGACGCTGCGCGGTATCAAGCTCGTTTTTGCGGATATATTGCGCAGCAAGCGAGGTGCGCACACGAGCGATTTCTTGTTGATCCAAGTTGCGATTGTCACTCGGTCGCGTGGACGTTTGATAAGGGGTGCTACCCGTTAGATCATTGGTCGTCGTGCTTTGACAGCCGCTCACTAGCAAGCCTGCCAATGCACTTGCCAGCAGCATACGCTTTGGCGTAGTCAGTGACTCAAGCGCTGATATCAACGGCTTGAATGCCGAAAGAAAGGGTTTTTGATATTTGAACTGACAAGAATCTTTAGAAGTCATCATAGCCGCCATCATAAAACTGTGGTTCAGTACAGAGGATCAAAGAAGCATCAGTTTAATAGATTTAGCCCCCATAAGTACAATTTAGTTACTATTAATTGTGGTCTTCATGATTATTAGCCGTTGTGACTACAATTTTATTACCGTTGTGATGGATAAAAGACAGCTAATGAGTAGAAATTGATAGATTGTTCATCACTTTTATCCATATCGTCTTTAATTATTGACACCAGTCTAAACGGTTGATACCGCCCCTATCCATGCTACTTTAAACCATTAATATTACAAACGGCATCACCCTAAACGTTTTCACGGTCTTTGATACTTTGCTGCCACGCCGCTGAGCGACGTGTTCTATCAGCCACTTGTCCGACTAATTGACCGCAGGCCGCATCAATATCATCACCACGGGTTTGGCGAATCGTACAGACAAATCCCGCTTGGCTCAAAATATCACTAAAGGCATGAATACGATTGTTGCTTGATTTGTCGTAATTGGCATGTGGAAACGGATTAAATGGTATCAGATTAATTTTGCTTGGCAAATCACCTAGTAAAGCAACCAATTGATGAGCGTGCTCGTTGCTATCATTGACACCATCAAGCATCACATATTCAATGGTCACATGCTTTTTATGGCGCGGATTCACGTCATAAACATAATTGCGAGCGGCTGCCATCAACTCTTCTAGCGGGTATTTCTTATTAATCGGCACTAGCTCATTACGCAGCTCATCATTGGGTGCGTGCAGTGAAATCGCCAGTGCCACATCGATATCTTGTGCCAACTGATACATTTTTGGCACGACGCCTGAGGTTGATAATGTCACCCGACGCTTTGACAAACCGTAGGCGTGATCACTCAGCATCAGCTCCATCGAGCCAACCACTGGCTTATAGTTTAGTAGTGGCTCGCCCATGCCCATCATCACCACGTTGGTCACGTTATTTTCCCACAAGCTATGATCAACGTTGTCTAAACTGTCATTTTCATCAGTCATATAAGAAGCATTAGCTACCCAAAGCTGTCCGATGATTTCAGCTGCCGTCAAATCGCGCTCAAAGCCCTGTTTGCCAGTACTACAGAAACTACAATCTAACGCACAGCCAACTTGTGAAGACACGCACAAAGTCTTACGGCCGTTTACTTTGCTGTCATCTGCTGGAATCAGTACCGTCTCCACCAAAGAGCCGCCAGTGACTTCAAACACCCATTTGCGCGTACCATCATCACTATATTGACGATGAATCACTTTT
Organism: Psychrobacter sp. Sarcosine-3u-12; assembly: GCF_002836005.1. NCBI lineage: Bacteria > Pseudomonadati > Pseudomonadota > Gammaproteobacteria > Moraxellales > Moraxellaceae > Psychrobacter > Psychrobacter sp. Sarcosine-3u-12. Next base: position 39,942 of record NZ_PJBY01000098.1, on the reverse strand, counting down.
GGCGGAACGACGCAAGCATTGGCTGACAGTTTATCGCGCAGTGACTTACTCAGATTGGTCATCTGCTCAAAATCTGTGACGCCGTGCTGATATATCCATTTAACCACTTGCGTCGCTCGAAACGGCTTTTCGCCAATACTCTTAAAGTAATCGGCCAATTGCGCTTGTGTCATCCCCAATAGATTGGTCTTGGCCTGCGCTTCATCTACTAGCTTAATACTACTCATAGGCTTAGTAGGTACGTGCTGGATGGGTGTTTGAACAGTTGACATAATAGGTAACCTTTTTGCATAAGCTTAGATAAGCACTGCAATTATTTGTATGAATGTTGCCACGAGCAATGCATGAGCAATCCGTTATGAGCGTATTTTTTATCGATGCTGGTGTGAGCACTGAGCATTTATGAATACCGAACTTTGATAAATGCCAGCAATTTGATAAAAGAATGCTGATAAGGGATTGATAACGCTACATAAAGCCAATAATGAGGCAAGTCATTAAGGATTTCAATGAATAATACAGATTATTATAATAGCTAAAACGGCTTATACCCATAAGATATAAGCCGTCTTCTCACACCAGTTATTAACAATTAATTTTGTTAATAATAGCTGAATAGTGAATTAAATATAGAGCTGGTACAAGGAAGACGAGCGCAAATCGTAGCTAGCTCATCAAAGCCGGTACATTAAGCGAGTCTGACACAGTAACAGCCTATATTTAGTTTACTATATTAACGCGTACGTGCACAAACTTCATCATCATTGAAGAAGTAGCTGATTTCACGTGCTGCTGATTCAGCTGAATCTGAACCATGAACGGCGTTTTCATCGATGCTGCTAGCGAAATCAGCACGGATAGTACCTTCAGCAGCGTCTTTTGGATTAGTAGCGCCCATGATGTCGCGATGCTTAGCGATCGCGTTTTCGCCTTCTAACACTGATACCAATACTGGACCTGACATCATGAAAGATTTTAGGTCATTGTAGAATGGACGCTCAGCGTGCTCAGCGTAAAAACCACCTGCTTTTTCATCATCAAGTTGCATCATTTTTGCTGCAACAATTTTTAGACCAGCTTGTTCGAAGCGGCTATAGATAGCGCCGATGTGGTTGCCAGCAACTGCGTCAGGTTTGATGATAGATAAAGTACGTTCGTTAGCCATGAAAAGCTCCTAATAAATGAAAAATAAAATGATAAATTCAATAAGAAATGAAATAGTAAAAGGGTTATTTTATCTCTGACCACAATGTTGACATAGGTTAGTTTAAACCACTCATTGCTTATCAATACGAAAACATGAGCGCCAACATCGGATTGCTGCCTATTATAATGATTAAGCCTATAAATGATAGGGTTAATTTATGACCGCACCTTGCATAAAAGTAAATTTATAAAGGCGGCATATCTTAAGACAAAGTAAGTATCCGTCAATAGCAGGTACTTACCCTACTTATCCAATCACTGACCATCTTTGTCCTTTATAAGCATGGGACTGGCTAAGCAAAAACGCTATACAAACATTATTAGCGAAAAAACCCTCAACATATAAGGCTAAGGGTTTTCGTTAATACGAAGCTATGCAGATCACTGCTTTCAAGCAAGGCTAAAAACAACTACTCGCCTAGGCGGCTGTCTCGACAACTGCCCGCATTACATTCACGCACCCGCTCATTTAAGAAGTTAACGCGACTGGTCGTCGTGCGAGTGGCACAGCCCATATTAACAAAAAATCCATTTTCATCATCATGATAGCTACAACGATCATCACGCTCACGTATCCAAGCCAGTTGTCCACGTTTTAGCGTGGATTTTTGCTTTTTATTGAGCTGTTTGCTCAACTTATTATAAGAGTTATTCAGCTCTTTATCGGCTTGCAAATATACCTTTGTTAAACAGTACAAACCATCAAAGTCATTATTAGGATTATCACAATTTTCAGCGCCCCAAGAAAGCATAGGTATCATAAAAGCTGCAGAAGTTAACAGCGCTAAAGACGTCTTGCGAACGGAATGCTTAAGAATATTCGTTTTCATCACGTTTTCCTTTTCGTGTATTGATAAAATTAAAGCCACTGATGACATAATACACCGAATTAAACCAAAATAATGTTAGCAAGTCTATTTTTTCATGCAAAAAAAACCCCAATGCTCAGCACTGGGGTTTTATCGCTCAATCTACCTATTAATAGTAGTTTTTTAACACTACTTACGCATCATATGGGTCACGCAATACGATGGTCTCTTCGCGGTCAGGACCGGTTGAGATAATATCGACTGGGCAATCAATCAATGCTTCGATACGTTTGATATATATTTTGGCGTTTTCTGGCAAGTCGTCATAATTGGTGATACCAACCGTTGACTCACTCCACCCTTGTAGCGTTTCGTATTTTGGCGTCACTGACTCATAGAATTCAGCATCATGCGCGCCAGCAAACTCCGTATCTGGCACGTCATAGCCTACCCCAATGAGCAGCTCTTCAAGTCCGTCTAGGACATCAAGCTTGGTCAAGCAAATACCTGATAGTGAGTTCAATACCACTGCACGGCGCAAGGCTTCGGCATCGAACCAACCACAGCGACGTGCACGACCTGTCGTCGCACCAAATTCATGACCAACTCGAGCTAAATGCGCGCCAACATCATCGAACAATTCAGTTGGGAACGGACCACTACCAACACGGGTGGTATAAGCTTTGGTGATACCCAATACGTAGTCTAAGTACAATGGACCAATACCCGTACCAGTCGATACGCCGCCCGCGGTGACGCTTGAGCTGGTCACAAACGGATAAGTACCATGATCGATATCAAGCAATGTACCTTGTGCGCCTTCGAACATCAGGTTCTTGCCAGCCAGTCGCAATTGATTGAGGTCTTCAGTTACATCAGTAACCATGCCTTTGATTTCTGCTTTCCACTCTTGGCAAAGCTTAAATGTTTCATCAAAATCAATCGCGTCAACTTTATAATACTGGGTCAGTTGGAAGTTATGATATTCGATTAAGTTACGTAGTTTTTCTTCTAAATCATCACGGAATAAATCAGCAAGCTTGATCGCACGGCGCGCCACTTTGTCTTCATAGGCAGGACCGATACCACGACCTGTTGTACCGATTTTGCCAGTACCACGCTTGGCTTCACGCGCCTGATCAAGTGCGACGTGATATGGCATAATCAATGGGCAGTTTGGTGAGATGCGCAGACGCTCACGTACCGGCACGTTGTTGTCTTCTAACTCTTTCATCTCTTTAAGTAAGGCATCTGGTGCTAACACCACGCCATTACCGATGAAGCACGTCACGCCTTCACGTAAGATACCTGATGGGATCAAATGCAAGACCGTGGTTCTGCCATCGACAACTAGCGTGTGACCTGCATTGTGACCGCCTTGAAATCGAGCAACTGCTGAGGCTTTTTCGGTGAGTAAATCGACGATTTTACCCTTACCTTCATCGCCCCATTGGCTACCCAAAACTACGACATTCTTACCCATGATCAATCCTTACCTTTATGTATTGAGGTGTGTGCAATAACGGTTAAAAAACTAAAATGATGTTAAAACTGCTTATAACCTAAGACAGTTTTAAGGTATTTACTATCTGTTTTGCTAAGTACTAACGTATTTTTCGAAAGCGCTTAGCATGATGATTTTTTCTTACACTGGCGGCTATTTACTTAAAATCTGCTGCAGCTAAAGGGTTTTTAGTTGCCACTGATTATCAGCAAAATCCAAACGGTGCGTGACATCTGCGGGACTATCTTGCGCATCTAATGGCATGGTAACGCGGTAGCCTTGCTGACGTAAGCTTTCAACTTGTTGTAACAACGTCTGCTTTTGAGTCTTATCAGCATTGTGCAAGGCGGCATAATCCACCAATACAATACTTGGCGCATCAAGCTGCGTATGGGCAAGCAAACGACTGACATCCATACTAAAACCGGTCGCTTCACGTGGCTGCTGGCTATAACTTTGCATACCATCAAAACGCCCACCGCGTACTAGCGGCTGGGTCTCACTATTGATATAGCCGTTAAAGACAATACCCGTATGATAATGATAGCCTGACAGTTCTGTCACATCGATACTGACCGGACACTGCCACTGCTCTTGCAGATGGGCAGTTAGGCGCTGTAACTCGTCAACAGCAGTAGCAATCTGTGTATCCTGCTGCGCCGTCGCTGACAATTTTGCCAATAAATGCGCCATATCATGACCAAAACGTGCCAATGCGTAAAAGTCATCGCCCATCGGTAACGCTTGGCAGACGCGCTTTAGCTCTGGCAAATTCTTATTGGCATACAAGTTCATCAATTGCTGAGTATCATGCTCAGGCAATTCGGCCAATTCAGCCAAACGCTTGAATATCGCCACGTGACCCAAATCGATGTGTAGCGCGGCACTCATATTGAGACTATTGAGCATCGTAAACAACACATCTATCAGCTCAATATCTGCCGCAAGCGAGGCGCAACCAAATATCTCAGCACCTAATTGCAACGGTGTGCGCGAACCAAAAAGCCCTGATGGCAAGGTATGAATCACATCCCCTGCATAGCAGTAACGCGCGATACCTGTGCCGCCGTGATGCGCATCAATACGCAAAATCTGCGGGGTAATATCCGCGCGCACACCCATTAGGCGACCGGTCAGCTGATCGATGATTTTAAAGGTTTGACGCTTTAGATCTTCTGAGGCATCACTGAGCAGCGACTCAGTAAACTCAATCATCGGTGGATTGACCAACTGATAGCCATGCGTAATCAGTTGCTGTGTAAGCTTGTGCCTGAGCACTTCTTGTTTTTGGGCATCTTCAAACAATACATCGACCACCCCATCAGGCAGCAACCAGCTGTTGGCAACATCGCTGGCGAAATTGCTCAAATAAGGTAAACGGTTGGGTGCGGCATTTTGATCAGCGGACTGAGTCGCTGCTTTGTTGGTACTATTTGACTGGACAGGTTTTGCAGAATCAGAACTGACAGACACAATAAATCCTTGTTTGGCGTATCGCTTACCAAAAACGCGGTACTGATGCAGTACTTAAAGGTTATCTTTACAATTGCATTGACGCTGGGCGTTTTTATTTTTAACGCGCAACATCGTTGACCCAATTATTTATAAACAAACTAGGTAACCGCAAAAGGGTGAGTAATAAGTATAAGTTCGGACGATAAGACGAGTATCTTTATGCGCTAATAAACGACGATAAATAATCAAGGCACTTTATGCTTTAGTTTAGCATAGCAGTTAAGGTTCGCCTAGTGACAATTCGCCACAATCAGCATCTAATTGCGAGGCATCGCTGCTAGAGAGACAACGATTATATTCACCTTAGATACATCGCTGTGCGCCTAAGAATGTTAACATTACCCCTGTATAATAAAGACAGTCATGAGCATGGTGAGAACCACGCCTTCGATCCAGACTCATGGTACACTACCCTATATTTTTATCTCGGAAGCCTTATGTCATCTGATTATCATCCAAACCCAGCCATCAACCAAAGCAACGTTTTGGGTACTGCTCTTGCCAGCTGTTGCTTTGATCCTATCACCGGTTTTTATCGCAATGGTTTTTGTCATACTGGCAATCACGATGTTGGTCAACATACCGTTTGCGCCAAGATGACCAGTGAGTTTTTAAACTTTTCTGCCAGTCGTGGCAACGATCTGATCACCCCGTTACCTGAGTATGGTTTTGCCGGTCTACAGCCTGGTGATTATTGGTGTATCTGTGCCCTGCGCTGGGTCGAAGCGTTAGACTTCGATATTGCACCAAAAATAAAACTCGAAGCCTGTCACGAAAGCTTATTGAGTTTAGTCGATATTGACACCCTAAAAAGCTATGCGCTGTAACGCATACGATTAGTGGTTATTAGTTATTAGTTAGTGATTAATAGTTAATCAATGACGGTCATAAATAATGATGGCGGCTAAACGAATAAAAAGGTTTGCTTGGCGCGGGCTTTTATTTTATTAAAGGAGGGTGTATGGACAACGATGATGACCAATTGATCAAAAAAATGGCGCGTATTACACCTGAGTCTAATGTCAGTCGTATTTATGCCGATATGCACGACGAGCATCTCTATTTAGACAATTATGACAGCTATATCTACGGTGATACTGACGCCACTGCCGAAGATACGATTGAGACCATGACGGTCTATGATCCAGACTCTGAGCGTTATGAAGATATCGAATATAGCAGCACAGATGAAGTGGTCAGCTGTTACTCCTACTCGCGTAAAACTGGTGAAAAAATCGATCAAATAGCCCTAAATGACGTCAATCGCTGTCTGAGCAACAACGGTCAATTTGTCTGGCTCGGTTTGTATGATCCTAGCTTAGAAACCATGGTAAAAGTTCAAGACGCTTTTGGTTTACACGAGTTGGCGATTGAAGATGCTTTTGCCGATCATCAGCGCGCTAAAGTCGAAAACTACGACAACGATATGGTGTTTGTGGTGCTGCGTACGGCGAAACTTGAAGACAATGTCATTCGCTACGGTACGACAGCGATATTTATGGGCAAAAACTACCTGATTACCATTCGTAATGGCCCATCCAACTCTTACGCTCCTGTGCGTGAACATTGCCATCGTCGTCCTGAAAAGCTGCGTATGGGACCGATATTTGTCCTGCATGCTATTCTCGATTTTATCGTGGATAACTATATGCCGATTACCGATCGTTTGGGTCGCTACTTGCGTGAGCAGGAACGCTATGTATTTACCTACGAGTTCGATAAAAGCACCCTAAAAAACCTCTATGAGCTCAAATCGCAGCTGGTACACATGCGTGCCATTATTTTACCAGTGCAAGACATCTGTAGCTTCTTTATCAATCACAAAAAGAGCGAGTTAATCTCAGGGTTCTCGCAAGCAGCCAAGCCTTACTTTCGCGACGTCAATGACCATCTATTGCACTCTTTAGATGCCATCAATGGTCTCAATGAAATGCTCAGCGTCGTGATGAATACCTATATGGCAATGGTCAATATGGGACAGAACGAAGTCGTACGTAAGCTTGCGGCGTGGGCGGGTATTTTAGCCGTTCCGACAGCGATTGCGGGTATTTACGGGATGAACTTTGATTTTATGCCCGAGCTCCATTGGAAATACTCTTACCTTGTCATCATGGCAGTGATCATCGCTTTATGTAGTTACTTATATTACAACTTTAAAAGATTAAAATGGCTGTAATATAAAATCATTAGTGTAAAAAAGGGCTGCCATTGGCAACCCTTTTTTTATGCTAATTCTACATCAATTATTATTCACGGCGATGCTTGGTATTACTATCGGGAGCCTGAGCATTATCAGGAAGCAACGCTTCGATAGCCAAGTTGGCATACTTCCGATCAAGATTGTCTTCTGGACGGCCAAACGTTTTTGCCGTCCACGTTAGCACCACAATAGAGGCGCTCAGTACCATAATAGCCACAGAAATCGTCGCCAGTAGCCACAGATGGAAGTAGTCTGATACGGCCTGCACATCGACTACCAAATGTCGTGACAAAGCCGTAATGGCGATAAATATCAAAAACTGTACCGGCAGACGATGGGTCTTAAAATAAATACCAATCATGGCCAACAGTTCAAGATAAATAAACAACATCAAGATATCTTTTAAGTCCGCTGAGCCTTTTTGGACAATACCAATAAACTCTTTGCCCGCAGCCCAAACCACGACCACACTGATTAAAAATAAGATTATGTAATGAGAGATATCGACGAACTCTCTACCAATATTTTGCAATCGCTCATGAATACCCACGTTCTTTTTAGCCATGTTAGATCCTATCAACGGTAAAGGGGTTGATGTAGTCTGAGTCTTTATACTATGTAGGCTCAAGCTTCTTATCTATCGGCAATCCGTGCTCTTATGATTAACTTATTAACTGATATCTAAGCCAGCGGCTTTTTCAGCGGCATCAACAGTCTGGCGAATAAGGGTATTAATCGTCATTGGGCCCACGCCACCTGGTACAGGCGTATAAGCACTGGCGATGCTTTCCACACCCTGCATCTCGATATCACCGACACCGCCATTATCCGTTGGATGGAAACCTGCATCGATGACCACTGCGCCCGCTTTAATCCACGCAGCTTGAATCAATTCAGGCACGCCAACTGCCCCAACCACGATATCAGCGCGCTGAATATGAGCGGCTAAATCTTGCGTTCTTGAATGACAAATGGTCACCGTACAGTTGGCATTCAATAGCATCATCGCCATTGGTTTACCCAAAATAGCACTACGCCCGACGACGACCGCTTCTTTACCTTCCAGCTCAATACCGTGATGCGCTAATAAATGCATGATGCCTTGCGGTGTACATGAGCCATAGGCCGACTGCTGCATGGCCATACGACCAAAGCCGAGACAAGTCACGCCATCGACGTCTTTTGCCAAGTCAATCTGCTCAAAGCAAGCGCGCTCATCGATATGCTCAGGAACTGGATGCTGTAGCAAGATACCGTGAACGTCAGGATTGTTATTAAGCTCATCTATCTTTGCCAAGAGCTGCTCTGTCGTCGTCACACTCGGCATCTCAACACGTATAGAGTCCATACCAACACGCTTACAGGCATTGCCCTTCATACGCACATAAGTCGCTGAGGCGGGATCATCACCGACCAATATCGTCGCTAAGCTTGGGGTACGTCCAGTTTTATCCTTGATAGCATCCACGCGCGTGCGCAGTTGCTGTTCTATTTGTTTGGCAAGTGCTTTGCCATCCAATACGGTGGCAGACGCTTGGGCAGTAGACGCAATAGACATAGGAACTCCAATAGAGGGTGCGATAAAAAAATAAAGACAGCGCCGCAATTACTTGCATGCCTGTCTTATCCTTAATCAAGGTATGGTTGATAGTCATATTGTACCTGCCTACGCTAAAAAATCCTAGCGCACAATAGAACTTAACGGCTCGCATTCGACTCAATAAAAAAGTTAAAAACGCTATTTTATTAAAAACTGTCATTTATTGAACCCTTACTCACTGAACAAAGAAAATGACAGTGACTCACTAGAAACGTCATATTTATTATTTTTCTAAATATATAAGCATTCACGTTAATGAATTTTATTTTTTTGTTGAGTTAGATTGCTGTGCTTTGAAACATTTTTTAAGTTTGCTATATTTATGATGAATCTGTTTTTTAGGTAACTGTCAGAATTAGCTAACTATTGAGCAAAATTAGCTAACTATTGAGGAAGTAGCCATTAAACAGAGGGCTATTAAAAATAATAATTAGGAGACAATCACGATGAACACCACAGAAAATAAAGAACGTATTATCGACAATTCTGAAGATTTAAAAACTAAAATCACCGAATCCATAGACGCTTTTAAGCTGCGTGCTGAGCTGTTAATGGCCAATATAAAAGAAGGCGGTGATGATAGCTATGATCATTCAACCACAAACGCCGGAGAAAAAGGTCTTAAGTCAGGCAAAGTGTCTGAGCTTACCGTTATCGCCCCTTTAAAAGAAGGCGGAGCAGAGCGTTTAAAAGAAATCTTAAAAATTGCAGGTGGCAACCTCAAAGGCGCTACGCGAGTAGGTACGCTGCATGATTTGCGTTTTGCGTTTCTAGATAATGATACCCGAGTGCTATTTTGCACGGCTTATGATGGGGATTGGGATCCATACATTGATGATTTTGCGACCAAAATTCCTGAGTTGATGGATATCTTGTTTGGTAGTGTCGAAGGCTGGCCTGGCATCAAAGACCCAAGCGTCAAACAGTTTATTTTAGACCGTCAGATTACAGCGGCGGCTTGGTACGTTGGTGTTCCTCATCTCACTATTCAAGATATTCGCCGTCAAGACCGTATTGTCAAAGGTATCAATAAAGCCTTGGATGACGCGCAGTCTTAACCTTGAAAAACGTCTAATTTTCAATAACTTTGTATCGTAGAAGAATCATTTAAAAGTAGGCTGACCTATGAGTAATATTAATAATAAAAAACCACTAACAGAGTTGACCGATAAGCTGCATGACTTAAAAGATGAGTTTGGCAATCGTATTGAAGGCAGTAAATTCGATTCGTGGCTCCAAACTATTAAAGAAGACGTTGGCGATAATATTGAGATGTTTGCCCGTAAAGCGCGCGGCGTATTCAATCCCAATCTGGTCGATATGCAGCTAGAAGACATTCAATCTCTTATTTTGCGTGAGCGCCCTAGCCCTTATTTCGGTACAGTTATCGCCGTCAAAGTCAATAATGCCGCCGTTGGACGACAAATGCTTGCCCAAGTTTTGCCCGATGTGACGGGCAGCAAAGAGTGGCATAAAGACATGCAAGCGACACTGTCTATCGTTATGACTTATGAGGGGCTAGAAGCATTGGGTGTGCCGCAATCCTCCTTAGAGAGTTTTCCTGATTCCTTTAAAGCAGGTATGGCGAATCGTGCCGATAAGTTGCGCGATACCGATGTCAATGATCCTGAAAACTGGATGGCTCCTTTTGGTGATAAAGGGGATATCCATGTTTGTGCTGCAATCATTGCCGATAGCAAAGAAAAATGGCAAGCAAAACTTGCTGAACTAAAAAAAAACATGCAAACGCATATCGACTATGAGCATCCTGCCAACGGTGATATCGAAATCCTCATGGAACACGACTTTGGTTCTGATAACAATGTCAAAAATGTCTTTGGCTATCGTGATGGTATCAGTAATCCGGAGATTAAAGGCAGTGGTATCCAAACGCCGCCCAGTCGCGATGGTGAGCCGATTGCCGCAGGGGAGTTTGTCTTGGGCTATGAAGGCGAAGCTGGCACGATCCCGCCGATGCCGCAGCCCGAGGTCTTGGGCAAGAATGGCTCGTTTATGGTACTACGTGCTTATAATAGCCACGTTGCTGCCTTCAATAAATTCCGCAAAGATAGCACCGATAGCGAGGAAGAAGCTGAGCTTTTAGGTGCAAAAATGTGGGGACGCTGGCGTTCTGGTGCGCCCCTCGCCTTGTCCCCTGATCATGACAACGAAGCGTTGGGAGACGATGCAAGCCGTAACAATGACTTCGGCTATAAAGACGATCCTCATGGCAAAAAATGTCCCTTCGGTGCCCATGCACGGCGCATGAACCCAAGAGACAGTAAGGACTTTATTTTATCTGATGTACGAATTCATAGAATTGTCAGACGTAGCGTCGGCTTTGGCGAAGTATTACCGCCTGATGTGACCGAAGACGATGGCAAAGAGCGTGGCCTATTTTTTATTGGTATCAATGCTCATGCGATGGAAACGGTTGAATTCTTACAATCACAATGGATTAACGACGGCAACTTTATGAGCCTAGGAGAAGAAAAAGATCCAATGATAGGCTTGCATCATGGTGATAAAGACAGCGACGCTGATACTTTTACTGTGCCTGCTGACCCTATTCGTCAACGCTATCATGGCATCGAAACCTTTAATACCTTGTATGGTGGTGAATACTTATTTATTCCAAGTTTGTCAGCACTAAAATGGATTAGCGAGCTGTCGTAATAGGATAATAATCCTACAGGTTTAGTACATTTTATTACTTATTAACATACTACAATTGTCCGCCATTTAGATAAGCGTTATAAACTTGTTATCACTTTATCTTTCGATGCTATTCAATTCTTACAACACCTCAACTATTATAATAAATAGGAAAAAACATGTTAAAAAAAATCTTCAAAACTAAGTATGTCCCTTATAACCCAAAACACATTGAACTTACAGCAGAAGATGAACGCAACATTCGTACTATCACTGACGATATAAAAAGTTATATTACTCGTAGCGATAAGGTCAGTGATGTTAATTACCATACCCGCGATGCTCATGCCAAAGGCTACTGTGCTTTAAAAGCTAAGTTTGAGATTTTGGATAATATCCCAAAAGAATATGCACAAGGTCTGTATTCCAAATCAGGCATTCATGATGCTGTGATTCGTTTCTCTAATGGCGCCTCGCGCGTTTCACCTGACCGTAAATTGGGTTTAGCGCAAGGATTGGCGATTAAAGTTTTTGACGTACCGGGTGAGAAGCTAGCACCAGGTGAAGAAGATAGTACAACTTTTGATTTTAACTTGATCAATCATCCGGTGTTCTTCTGTAATAGAATCGAAGATTATGCCTATATCTCTAAGCTTTTTTTAGAGCTACCGGAGTATGCTGAAAAAGGCGCGAGAGGCAAAGCGAAATTGGCATTTAACTGGCTGACCAACTACGGCTCAAGCCTACCAAGCAAAGAATCATTTAAAACGTTTAAAGCGCTCAACGGTTTTACGATGATTGAACCTAAAAATACTTTGTTATATGATTTTCACTCGCAAGGTGTGGTACGTCATGGCGATTACATGGCTAAAATAAGAGTCACACCGACAGAGAGTTCAGCCCAAAAAGTGACGCGTCGAGAGTTAGGTGTCAATGCAAAGCAAGAAGCGATCCGTCCACTGATCATCGAAGAGATACGTGAGCATGATTATCAGTTTGACGTCCAGATTCAGCTTTGCCGCAGTCTGAAAAAGCAACCCATTGAAGAGCTTACCACTGAATGGAAAGAGTCTGATGCGCCTTTTGTGACGGTCGCAACATTGACGATTCCGTGCCAAGATGTACCAGATGATGGCAATTTTGAGATTATGGAGAACTTATCATTTACACCGTTTCGCTGCTTAGCAGAAAACCGGCCTATTGGTAATCTACAACAGTCGCGCCTCAAAGCTTATCAGATCGCATCGGAGACTCGTCATAGACTCAATGATGTCAAACGCCAAGAGCCTAAGAGCTTAAAGCAGACTTTTGATAAATCGTTCTTTTAAGCGTTAGATATTTTTAAGAACGAAAGTCTGAACACGTTATTGTCCGTACGACCTCATCAAATAATGAACCAAAAAAATCGGTCTTGTATAGACCGATTTTTTATTGCTGAATTTTACTAGAGCGTGTCGTCAATTGGCACATTGATTTTGAAGTGATTGTTTTGAAACGATTGTTTTGAAGGGATCATATAGTCAGTTCAATCTATCACGCGCCTCTAATCACGCGCCTCAAGCAATATATAATCGATGCCACATTGCTCTAATAAAAACGCCGCATATAAGCCACTCAAACCACCGCCGATAATCGCAATAGGTAGATCTTGCCTAACAAATCATTCCTGCTTCATTGAAGCTATTCAGCCAATAGTTTAGTAAGAAGTTCATCTATCTCAACCTTGAACTCTTTATCTTCAATCTTATTGGCTGTGATTTTGGCATTCTGTAAATTTTGAATAGCCGCGTCCTTTTCGCCCAGTTCAATCTGTAGGACCGCCATAGAAAAGGCAATCGATGACATGTGATCTTTCGAATTAATCGCGGTCGCTTTGGCTAATGCCTTGTCATAAATAACTAAAGCTTCGTCTAAATCTTCGGTAAAGTCAGCCAATGTTTCCCATTGCTCTGGATGGTCTTTATCGGTGTTTTCATTATCGGTACAAATGGCTTCTAATTCGGCATAAAAGCCATCAAATGCCGCTTGATTGCCTATGCGATCCGCTTCCAATAACTCTTCGGCTAAAGTATAAACTGCCTTATAAATCTTGGTATTAATCATTGCTTGTAACCTTTTATTGACTTGGGATATACAGTATTTGACTAGGATTATAACGTAATTCTAGCGACTCAGATGATTGCCACAAAAAAGGACACGATATTTATATGGCTGTTATTAAGATTACTATGAACGTTATTAACGTTATTAAGGTTATTAGAGTTACAACTCTCGCCAGTGCAGCCATAGGCGCGTGTCTAACTCAAGCTGATGATACTCTGGCTCCATATGGCAGCATAATTGATAAAACGCTTTGTTATGCTCATGCTCTTTAAAATGCGCCAATTCATGCACGACAATCATGCGCAAAAACTCAGGCGGTGCTTCTTGAAATAAGCTGGCTACGGTGATGCTATTATGAGATTTTAGCTTACTACCTTGTACACGAGACTGGGTAGTATGAATACCTAGCGCATGCTTGAGAACTGTTAGTTTGCTGCTATAACTGACATTGGATAACTGGCCAATTTTACGCATAGATTGGTTTTTTATGTCATTGATGTAGTGATAAAGAGCCTTATCACTTTTTATTTGGTGCTGAGCGGGATACTTTTTTTCTAGATACGCGCCCAATTTACCATCGCTAATAAGCAATGCCGCTTGGGTTTGAACTTGCTCAGAATAGTGAGCGATGTACTTTAATGTGGTCACAAACTTATCCTTTACTGATATTTCGAAACTGATATTTATGTATTTTACCCTATATCTATTTATTTTATTTTTCATAAAACAACCCCGTAAGCTGTATTCAACTTACGGGGTTGTTTCTTACGATATTTTTACTGAACTATTTAGAGCATATTAATGAGGACATTAATTAATGAGTGAATTAACGCTCTAAATGAAGATACTGCAAATGGCGCTCGTATTGATTTAAGATATCGACCAATACTTGCTCTTTAGAGTAACCAACCAAGTCATACTCTTGCGAGCCTTCGCTTAAGAACACTTCCGCACGATAATAGTACTCTGCATTCTTAGTTGATTTGCTCAATGTAAAGTTAGGACGCTCTGCTTTGATCAAGTTAACTTCATAAATAAAGTCATCTTCATCGCCATGTCCAACCCGTAATTTCAGACCATCTATTTGACCGCTACTCTCATCCATGCCTTCATCGATATCTTGTCCGATATGTGCAGGGTTACGGATATCCAAAGACGTTTTTAGACCGCCAGCTTTAAGCTCATTTTCAACTTCGGTCATGGCAGGTCTGACGACACTTTGTAAAAACCGTTCAACTTGCGTATGGCTTGGGAAGCTCACAATACGTTGTAAGCGTGCTTTCCAACTCTTGCCACTATCAAGCACGTTCGCAGTGCCAAGGGTGCTGGCTTTACGTTTATTGCCCTCTTCTTTTAATGACTTCCACATAGCCATCATGTAAAGCACTAAAATAAGCGAGAATGGCAAACCGGCAATCACAGAAACGGACTGTAATGATGCAAAGCCACCTGCGAACAGCAAGCCTAAGGTAATAAGACCGGTCGCTGCTGCCCAAAATAAGCGTAACCAAACTGGTGCGTCGGTATCATTGGTCATGCCTCTTGAGCTTAGATTCGCCAATACTAAAGCGCCTGAGTCAGCTGAAGTCACAAAGAATACTAACCCAATCACAACACCGGCAAATGATAGCACTTCGCTGTAAGGAAAGTACTCAAACAAGGCAAACATGCCCATCGCTGCATCATTAACAGCGATTTCGCCAAGCTCGGTTGCACCATTGGCGACCAAATCTATCGCTGAGTTACCAAAGATAGAGAACCAAGCAAAGATAAAACCAAGTGGGATAAACATCACACCAAATACGAATTCACGCAGGGTACGACCACGGCTAATACGCGCAATAAATAGGCCTACAAACGGTGCCCAAGCGACCCACCATGCCCAGAAAAATATCGTCCAACCTGACTTCCAGTCAGCGCCAGCTTTACCATCATAAGCATAAACATCAAAAGTTTTGAAAACGATGGTTTGGAAGTATTGACCAATATTTTGGGTAAAGGTATTCAGCAAATAAACTGTGTTACCCATCACCAATATCGCGATTAATAGCAATATCGACGATAGCATGTTGAATTCGGATAAACGGCGGACGCCTCTTTCCACACCAGTCATCGCAGAGATCGCTGCGGCAGCGACCACACCTATGATGATAAAGGTTTGAACCATTTTGCTGGATTCAATCCCAAACACATGAGTCAAACCCGCATTGGCTTGCAATACACCAATACCCAAACTGGTCGCGATACCCATCAAGGTACAAACCACACCAAAGGTATCGATACCATCACCAAGCCAGCCTTTAATTAAGCGCTCGCCAAAGATAGGCGTCAGTGGTGAACGCAAAGCTAATGGCATGTTTTTGCGATAAGCAAAGTACGCCAATGCCATCCCGATTAGCGCATAAATGCCCCAGCCATGTAGACCCCAATGTAAAAAGGTTTGCGCAAGTGCTTCACGCATGGCCGCCTCACTGGCAGGCTCGAGCCCCGTATGCGGCGTTAGATAATGCATCAACGGCTCAGACGCACCAAAGAACAATAAATCAATGCCGATACCAGCAGAGAACAGCATCGCCGCCCACGCTAGAAAGGGAAACTGAGCTTTTTCATGATCTTGACCAAGCTTGATATCACCATACTTGGAGAAGCCAACGAATAACGCAAATATACTATAAGCGGCAACTACCAACATGTAATACCAGCCAAAACTCTCTGATACCCATGCCATACTTGAGCTTAATAATGCCTCACTATAATCTGGAAATGCAATTGTCCAGATTATTAATAAAATAGAAATAATAGCTGAACCTAAAAAAACCGTCTTATTTAGAGTCAGGGGTTTCGTCGCATCTTTTGATGGCGAGCTGTACATAAAAGACCTCAATAGGTAAATTAAACAGGGTCTGATATTGCTTTGTCCGTCATAACCTTATGACTGATAACCGCATGACATATAAATAACCGCATGACGCACAAAGCAGTACCAATCAATAACAATTTGCTAAGCAATGAAATCTACCTTTAGCAAAACCTCAAAAACCAATAATACAAACTGAAATAACTGTCACGCTATAATCCGATAAAGATAGAAGAAATAAAGCGTGAGCAGAGTAGTGCTGATAAAAAAGACCTTTACTATGAAAGGCCTTCTTATTGAAATTGTCTTATATTATTCATTGTCCAATAGCTTAGACAGTCGTTTAGACAACAGAACTGTAATTACGCATCGGCTCCGCTCTGAGCGGCGCGCCATTGGCAACATAATAGTCTGCTGTTGAGCGTGGCAGCTGCACACCGCGCATCTTATCAACGATTTTTTCTGCCAGCATAATGGTGGTGGCGTTTAGGTTGCCGCTGATGATATTTGGCATAATCGATGCATCAACGACGCGTAGGCCATCGATACCATGTACCAGCCCTTCACCATTAACCACTGAATCATTGTCTTCGCCCATCGGACAAGTACAAGAAGGATGATAAGCCGTCTCACTGTGGTTACGAACGTACTCATCCAACTGCGCATCGGTCACCAAATCATCGGTCGGCGCAATAGCACGACCGCGATAAGGGTCAAGCGCTGGCTGATGCATAATCTCACGCGTGATACGCATCGCCGCGCGGAACTCTTGCCAGTCTTGGTCATGAGACATATAGTTAAATAAGATACTTGGATGCGCGCTTGGGTCTTTTGAGGTCAGCTTGACACGACCACGACTTGGCGAGCGCAATGAACCGACATGCGCTTGGAAGCTATGTGATTTGACCGCGCTACGACCATCATAACGCACTGCTAACGGCAAGAAATGATACTGAATATTAGGATGCGTAAATTTCTCATCGGTACGGATAAAGCCGCCACCTTCAAACTGATTTGAAGCACCAAGCCCTGTGCCATTAAATAGCCATTCCGCACCAATCGCTGGCTTGTTCCACCATTTATTGGCAGGTGCAATTGAGACCGGTAGCTTACATTCATACTGCATATACAGCTCTAAATGGTCTTGTAGATTATTACCGACACCCGGCAAATCTAAAATCTCAGTCACGTCCAAATCTTTAAGCCATTGACCAGGACCAATACCTGAACGCTGTAATAACTGAGGTGACGCAATCGCG
This sequence comes from Psychrobacter sp. Sarcosine-3u-12, assembly GCF_002836005.1. NCBI lineage: Bacteria > Pseudomonadati > Pseudomonadota > Gammaproteobacteria > Moraxellales > Moraxellaceae > Psychrobacter > Psychrobacter sp. Sarcosine-3u-12. The sequence continues at coordinate 22,234 of NZ_PJBY01000098.1, read as the reverse complement.
CCCGATGAAACAATCACTTCACGAGACGCGTAGAATTTTTTGGTTTGACCTTGGTGTTCTACTTTGACACCGACAGCGCGCTTACCATCAAAGAGAATCACATCGGTCAATGCGCCCGTTAAAATGGTGATATTACTGCGCGGTTTGGCACGGTCAAGATAACCACGAGCCGTTGATGCGCGGCGACCATTGGGTGTCACAAAGCGATCCATTGGCCCAAATCCTTCTTGCTGATAGCCATTTAGATCATCTGTACGTGGATAGCCTGCTTGCACGCCCGCTTCAATCATGGCTTCAAACAGTGGATTGACTCCTGGCTTTGAAGTGGTCATCTCAACCGGACCACCGACGCCATGATAATCATTCTCGCCAGCGTCGCAGTTTTCTAGCTTTTTAAAGTAAGGCAGACAGTCCGAATAGGTCCAATCCTCTAAGCCTTTGATTTTCGCCCAATCGTCAAAATCGAGCGCATTGCCACGGATATAGCACATACCGTTAATCAACGATGAGCCACCAAGCCCTTTACCGCGACCGCAGTCCATCACGCGATTATTCATATTCGGCTCGGGATCGGTTTTGTATCCCCAGTTATAAGTCGTCCCTTGCAACGGCATGGCGAGCGCCGCTGGCATCTGGGTGCGAAAATCTAAGCGATGGTCTGGACGACCAGCTTCTAACAGCAACACCTTAATGTTGGCATCTTCCGTCAAGCGCGTGGCCAGCACGTTTCCTGCTGAGCCTGCACCAACAATGATGTAGTCATACTCAGGTGTGGTTGTTGTCATAAAATGCTCCATAATATTGAAAATAAATCATTTAATATCAGTAAGATTGAATCAAAAGGACAAATTAGCTCAAATGAATCAAGCTTATTGATTAAGAATTTTCTCAATACAAATTATTAAAATACAGACTCAAACGCGCCCAACTCTACTTGAATAGATTTGGTCTGTGTGTAGTGCTCAAGGGCTTCAATGCCATTCTCACGGCCAATACCCGAATGCTTATAGCCGCCAACTGGCATTTGTGCAGGTGATTCACCCCAGGTATTTAACCAGCAAATACCGGCTTCAATCTGACCGATCACTCGATGCGCGCGGGTCAAATCAGCGGTCACGACCCCTGCTGCCAAGCCATACTCGGTATCATTGGCACGGCGAATGACTTCTTCTTCGGTCTCATAAGTCAATATCGACATCACTGGGCCAAAGATTTCCTCACGCACGATAGCCATGTCATCGCTACAATCCGTAAACACAGTCGGTGCGACAAACGCGCCATTAGCAAGTTCACCTGCCGTGATACGTTCGCCGCCAGTTAATAGACGCGCGCCACCCTTTTTACCTTGCTCGATATAGCCAAGTACTCTTTCCATATGCGTAAAGCTGACCATTGGACCCATATTGATGTTCTCATCCATTGGATCGCCAAGCTTAATACGCTCAACACGCGTTAAGATAGCCTCTTCAAACTTGGCTTGTAGCGCTTTAGGGATAAACACACGCGTGCCATTGGTACAGACCTGACCACTGCTATAGAAGTTCGCCATCATCGCAATGTCAGCAGCGGTATCGATATCGGCATCTTCAAATATGATTAATGGCGACTTACCACCAAGCTCTAAGGTCACGTCTTTAAGAGACGATGATGCTGCACTCGACATGACTTTTTTACCAGTCGGCACACCGCCAGTAAACGATACTTTGGCGATATCAGGATGCTGAGTTAATGCTTCACCAACTTCGTAGTTACCCTGCACGACGTTAAAGACGCCATCTGGTAAGCCCGCTTCGGTAAATATTTCCGCCAGTTTTAAGGCGGTTAATGGCGTGACTTCTGATGGTTTAAAAATCATCGCATTACCAGCAGCCAATGCAGGACCCGCCTTCCACATAGCGATTTGGATAGGATAATTCCATGCGCCGATACCGGAGACTACGCCGAGCGGCTCCTGACGAGTATAGACAAAGCTGCTATCACGCAGCGGAATTTGACGACCTTCAATCATTGGCGCCAGACCTGCATAATACTCAACGACATCGGCACCAGTGACGATATCGACATACTTGGTCTCAGAGTAAGCTTTACCCGTGTCTTTGGTCTCAAGTGACGCCAGCACATCGTTGCGTTCGCGTAGTATGGCTACTGCATTTAACAAAATACGACTACGCTCAACTGCCGTCATCGCTGCCCAGACTTTTTGACCTTTTTGCGCCGCGATTACGGCTTCGTTTATCTGCTCAGCAGTCGTTTGCTGAATGGTAGCTAGTACTTCACCCGTCGCCGGATTGATATCTTCAAAAGTAGTCAGCGTTTCATCAACAGCCAGATAACGCCCATTAATATAGGCGGTTTGTACTTGTTCTAAATCGATAATGTCTGTTAAGTTACTTAGATTTGGGTTCGGATTTGGGTTTGTCTTTGAATCTGTCATGAGTTCTCCTGTCGACGACTGGCAACAGCTTTATACAAAAGCTAATACCGAATAATTTCGTCATTGTTTAAGTTTTAAAAAATAAAATTTACGTGGTTCTTTCTTAAGGTTTCTTTAATGAGTTATTTGAGAGCGGCGTTTTAATCATCTTCAGGTTGCGTCATTTTTATCAAACGCGCACGTAATGATTTTTTGTCCGATATATTAATTCCTGAAAAATCAGAGAGCCAAATCCCATCAGCGACCAAACGCACCATACACAAGGTTTCAGTATTATCGGTTGCTTTATGCTTTTCCAATTGCTCGTTTGACCACTCGGCCCACAGCTGACGCAGCTCACTATCACCCAGCATCAACACATATAAAGTGGCTTGATTATCAAATTCTTCCTGCCCTTTTTCGCCTAAGCTAATCGTGGCATCGATATAAGCACGGGTGAAAGAACCATAACGCACAGGGTCTCTCGCCATAGCTTGATTCACTTCTGCCTCAAACTTGGCCATGGCGTCATGAAACACCTCAAGGATGAGCGCATTCTTAGTAGTAAAGTGATGCATCACACCACCTTTGGTCACCCCGACCGCATCAGCAACGGCTTGAAAAGTTACCTTTGACAGCCCCTGCTCCAACGTGATTCGTGCCGCCTGATCTAGTAGTGCACGGCGCACCACTTCTGGCTGTTTTTTACGTTTATAAGGGTTTTCTGTTTCCATCTTTATTTCCATGTTTGTTTTCACCTACCTGTCAGTGCACCACAGAGTTAGACAGTAAGTTCATTACAATGACACCGCCGACAATCATCGCAATGCCTACCACCGCTGCGGTATCGAGATTTTGCTTAAAAAACAGCAAGCCCACGAGAGAGGTCAAAACAATGCCCAATCCGCCCCACAGCGCATAAGCGATACCAAGCGGAATGGTTTTGAGAGTTTGGGTCAACAAGTAAAACGAGATAGCATAAAGCACGCCCATAATCAAGGTCGGCACCAAACGCGTAAACTGCTCTGACTTTACTAAAAATGTCGTGCCAATCACTTCACAAATGATAGCAATGGCTAGGTAACCGTAAGCAATAGTGGTGGGATTCATAGTTAAGATACCTGCTTCAAATCATGCATATCTTCTCGATTAAGCATAAGTTAGTCTGCATAAATAGTTTGAGTATGCATTAAAGAAACCATACGGTCGGTATTGTATAGAAATAATTTAGCAATGTGAAGGGCTGGTTTATGCTATTTTGTTTCATTGCATACAAATGATTGTCTTATTATTCAAAAGCATAGCCTATCTATTTAACCAAATATCGCTACAGAGCTTGATAACCAACGGTAATAAGTGATTGCACTAACCATAAGACAAAGTAACGGTTGGATGTGACTCATACTCATACTCATACTCTAAATATTTTTGATTCTATGATTATAGTTAAGTAACTGCAGGCTACTGATTATAAAGTTGGAGACTAAGTCGTCTTGTCTGTAAGCCGATATGCATTTTTGAGTGGATATGGATTCATGTTTAGAAAGCTAAAGTCTGAACCAAGAGCAACTTAATATAAGCATATTTACTGAAACAGCCCGATTTACATAGAATAGCGGTCGATTTTCGGTCAGCTAAAACAATATTTGTCATTAATGTCAAAATAAGGTTGACAGCCTATGGCGACTTGGCTAAAATGTGCCCCACATAACGCAAACAACGTAAGTAATCAACTCTTATAAAGTTTGCAGAATTACCGTTATGACAGCTTATTCTCCAATAGCTCAGTTGGTAGAGCAACGGACTGTTAATCCGTGTGTCCCTGGTTCGAGCCCAGGTTGGAGAGCCATATACTAAAAACCTTCATCATTATTTGATGAAGGTTTTTTTATGTTGCCCGTTTTATGGTAATAATATTAGCACTGCCGTGGTGTTCTTTTAGGCGTTTTTGTTGTATGGTAAGGATAGTTTGATTGAGTCAGTTTTCGTCTGAGTGCTTTACTCCTACTCACTAAAAGTAATGGTTTATTATGATACCTGTACGTATAAAAAATAAGTTTTCTGATCATCCGCAAAAAATCATGCGTCCGGTCAGTATTCGCTTGTCTGAAGAAATGATTGAGCTGTTAGAAGCGACCTCATCGGAGTTGGGATTTAAACGTATCCAAGGACTGATTCGTCTATATATTCGTCAAGGTCTAGACCGTGACCATCAAGATTATACCTTAGCGCATGACGAAGTATTTATCGAAAGCCTACGTAAGCGAGGTGTGAGCCAACGCATCATCGATGAAGCCATTGTGGTGACCCATAACAATAACATCACTCACCCATTGTCTGAGCTGCAAAACGACGACTAAGCGCGTGACTCTTAACCGTTAAAGTTTACTGATTTCAAAAAAAAGACTGAGTCTGCTTAATAGCGCTCAGTCTTTTTTTGGCTTTGATAAATCCCTATTTTTCTGTCTGTGAATTTGAATACAGTCATTAGCCATAATTCAACACAAAAGACAATTAAACGAGGTATATTAATAATAGTCATTATTCGTTGTTATTCATTATGGCCGACAAGGAGGTACACAATGAGTGGTTTACATCAGTATTTCAGCAAAGCCTTTTTATGCACTTGGCTATTAGCACTGCCTTTAACTTTGTCTTTAACATTGCCACTCGCTGGGTGCTCAGCGCCGCAAGCGGATCCCAGTAAAAAAACCATTCCGACCAACTCTGACCAATGGCAAAAGAAACTTGGAGCGACTTTTGAGGAGCTACCAAAGTCCGACCAACAACTTCTGAGCCGATATATGCTACGTATGAAGTTGAGCGGCGCTTATGAATCAGGTGCTATGCCGCGTATTACTATCAAGCAAGCGCTGATACAACAACGTGAATACGAGCGCTTACATCCCAATAATCCAACTGGTAAAAAAAGCCCTATTATTAAAAGTCAGCAAGCTGCATCAGCCAATGCACAGAACTATCCGGTTGCCCTACTACCTGTCAAAACCAGTGATAGCGACAGCTTAAACCAAGTAAAACTACAATTTATGCTCTCAAATCATGGCAAGGTTGCTATTCAAAGTTTCAAAGGCACATTGACCATGCAAGATGCAAAACTGGAAAAAGGTAAACGCTTCAACATACCGCTCACACAATTCGAGCCAGCTATAAAGCCTGAACAATCTGGCAAGATAGTTATCGAAAGTAGTATTGAGGACATCAACGTCATGCGCGCTATCAGAAACGCCCACGACGTGACGATAAATATTAGCGAAGGCATGCTAGTTTTAGAAGACGGACAACGAGTTGAATTTGATGAGTCATTAATGAAGTAAATGAACTCATTCTAGGACGGGACACATCTATAAAAAAAGCCCCAATCAATTACTGATTGGGGCTTTTTTCGAATTTGGCGGAGACGGAGAGATTCGAACTCTCGAAGGGCTATGAACCCTTGTCGGTTTTCAAGACCGGTGCATTCAACCGCTCTGCCACGTCTCCATTGGTGCATCATTATATAGATATCATCTCATAATGCAAGCGATTCATATTAAAAAAATGAAATTAATTTGCCGATGTTTTTAAATCAATGACTTACCGTTTGCTCGCAACTTTTTAATCAGCTTTTCAGCTTAACCTATTCACTTGAGGCCGTATTATTTACTCGAAGCTAAATGTAAGCACATATCAAGCAACCTGTTGGCATAGCCCCATTCGTTATCATACCACGCAAAAACTTTATACTGATTACCCACGTGCATAAGCTGTTGCCCGTCAATAATGAGCGACTCTGTTTGATGAATAAAATCACTTGAGACCAATGGCTCATCGGTATAGGCCATGATGTCAAGCAAATGACCCTTGCTCGCCGCTTTAAGCACGTCTCGAACTGCTTCTATACTGACATCAGGGATATCAAAGACAAAAGTGACATCAATTGCAGCCACATCAATGGTTGGCACTCTGATTGAGTGGCCGTTTATCTTGCCGACCATCGCCGGTAATACGCGCTCAGTGGCCGCGATACTGCTGGAAGTCGTAGGAATAATATTGTGGCCAGAGGCTCGCGCCCGCCTTGGGTCGCGATGCGCTTGATCGAGCACGGTCTGATCAGCGGTGACGGCATGAATCTCAGTCATCATCGCTGACTTAACGCCGAACACTTTATCAAGGGTAGCAATCAGCGGCACCAATGCCTGCGTGGTACAAGAAACGCTCGATATGATCGGCAGCTCGCGCGTGAGCTCATCGGTATTGACGCCCATGACGATACAAGCATCAACATCATCAAAGGGCGCTGCGCCGATGATGACTTGCTGAGCGCCCGCCTCAATATGCAGCTTCGCTTGCTCATAAGAGCGAAAGTGCCCTGTACACTCTAGCACTACATCCACGCCCAACTCCTGCCACGGTAGGTTTTTTGGATCGGGCTCTGAGAGCATCTTAATACAGTACGTTAAATTGTTCTTCGTCAGACACAGCTGAGTGTCGTTATTAATAATGGTGCTGCTATCATCTTTACTAGCATTGACGTCACTCATCACAAGATCAGCGCTAACACCCAATCTGGTTAGACGACCATGGGTACTATCGAATTTTAGCAAATGCAGCAGAATATCAGGCGGTGCCAAATCATTAATTGCCACCACATGAATGGCTCGGCCTAACACCTCAAAGCGCTCTATCAATGCACGCAGCACATTGCGCCCTATACGACCAAAACCATTGATAGCGACCCTCAGTGGCTGTGTGTGCTCGCCAGTGGCATGAAACGTCGCTGCTACTGCGTCAGACGTCAATTGATAAGTGGCGCTAGAAAAATTAGGCGTAACATCAGACATAAAAGGGTATCGCTATAAAGGAAGGTATATAAGTTAAGCGCTGCACATTCAATGCTCTAGAAAAACCAACATATTCATACGTATGATGATTAATTTTAATATATGACTTAATAAATAAATGGCTGAATCAATAAATTGTTTAATAACTTGAATATTGGCTAATTGCTCGCTATGGCGTGATAAAAATCAGAGCCAAACGAATGGTATTGTAATCGATGCTTTGCTTAAGATGGTCAAAGATTGGGCGCAGCTTAATGCTGCCATCATCATTAAAGTCGTTTGGATTGTTAGCGACTTTAATCGCCACATAAGCGTTGCCTACTGCTGTCATCACCTCATCATCTGGACGTAAATGATCACAGGCGAGGCTTGGGTCTTGCGACTTCAATTCACCAATATGACGCATAATGGTCGACTGTGACAGCTGACGCGCTTGCGATATTTCTGCAATTGACAAGCTCTCTTCTAACAACACCCTTGTTGCTAGTAAGGTGCTATCAGACTTATCAGAAACCTGGTTGCCCAGTTTTTGTTTTTTATCGAGCTGCGCCTGCTGTTGCTCGCGGCGTTTTTTCTGCAAATTGGCATACGCATCAATCACCGACTTGCTCAAGGTACCGCCTGACTTTAGAATGAATTTCTCGTGCGCCTGCGTCATGCTCTCCTCATCAAGCATCGCATAATTCGCATCAGCCTCATCAGACAATACCAAAAATCGTTTGTCTGCGCCGCGTGCGAGCGGATCAAGCTGCAAGCTCATGTCATTCATACCAAGCAGCTGTAAACCTGCTAATGACTTTAGCCGTGATAATGCCACATAACCTTGTCCTAGCTCAAAGGTGCGCGATAAATCAATCTCTGCCGCATCAAGGGTCATACCTTGTGATTTATGAATGGTAATCGCCCAAGCTAAGCATAATGGCACTTGCTCATAGCTTGCCAGCACATCACCGGTCTCATCTTCGATAATCCATTCTTCCGGCTCAGCGATAACCTCACGACCGGAATTCAGCCGAACCACGGGCATCTTTTGCGTCGTTGGTTTTTTAACTTTTGGTTTATCTTTGTCTTTGGTAGTCTTTTTACCTTTGCCTTTTATATTCTTATCAGTATCACTTTCAGCGTTTTCACTATCGTCTTCTATCAAATCATCATTATTGTCTTTATCATCATTAATTTTTACCGCGGCAAAGCCTATCAGCTCGCCCATAGTGCCGTTAGACACACCAAGCTCAGTGTTGTTTTTGATAAACATCACCTTGGCACCAACTTTGAGAATCAGCTCATCTTGAGTACGTACCGTCTTTTTGAGTGTCTCAACCAGCTTGCTATCACCAGTCGCCGTAGCTGCAAAACGCATCATCTCGCCATCTAACGCAGCTAGCTCTTTGTCATTGATTTTATTGACGTTGAGATTATGGGTATAAAGACGGGTACGTTTGATATCGACGTTTTGATCAAAGGTGGCCTCGAGCGCGGCAATCGCTTCAAAGGTCACTTCTTGCCTGCGAATTTGATTGAGAATATCATCCAAATCAAGACCGCCATTAGCCGCCTCACTGACTTGCCGATGCTGCTCAGACAGATAGCAAATATGAAACTTAGCATCGAGCCAAGCTTCAGACATAAAGGCAAATTTTTCACGGTTAGTTTCACCCTTGCTGCCAATCGGTGGCAGCTGGAAGAAGTCCCCAGCAACGACAACCTGAATACCACCAAACGCTTTATCATTTTTACGCACATGCTTAAGTACTTGGCTGACCAAATTGAGCTGCTTGGCATGCAACATCGATATCTCGTCGATAATTAGGACAGCAGTATCTTTTAGTCTATCCGCTAAGAACTGTTTGCGCGATAAATTGGTTAAATCACGATCAGTGAGCTCATCCTTAATGCCGATGCCCGACCAACTATGAATGGTCGTGCCATTCATATGTGTGGCGGCAATCCCCGTACTCGCGGTCACAGCCACAGGGACACGGCGCGCGCGCAAATAGTCAATATATTGATTGAGAGTATAAGTCTTACCTGAACCTGCTGAGCCCGTCAAAAATACATTTTGACCCGTTTTTAAGATATCAAGAGCAGAAGATTGACGCATATATCCAAACCAATTTAGTTAATAGTAATAAGAAAAGAGCTTAAGAACAGGTTATGAGGGACAAGCTATCCACAATTATAACAGCTACGCCAGTTTTGCGAACCACTTTAACCCGTCAAGCTTACATAACCTAAAGTTATATGATACGAAGTATATCATTATAAAAAGTCATTATCGCTCAAAGCCAAAGCTCAGTACGATAGAGTCATAACTTGGTCAGGAAGGCCAGGTATGTTTATCCATATAACCATAGTACACAACAAGGAATCGTTCATGTTATACGCCTATCCCAATACTGAAAAAAGCCCCGTTCAATTCCGCAAAAAATATGACAACTTTATCAATGGTGAGTGGGTCGCGCCAGTCGATGGTGAATACTTTGATAACTCAAGCCCAATCGATGGTAAAGTTTTTTGTCAGGTCGCACGCTCAAAAGAGGCTGATATTGAAAAAGCCCTTGATGCCGCTCATGCTGCCAAAGACGCATGGGGCAAAACCAGTGTCACTGAACGCGCTAATCTATTGTTAAAAATCGCTGATAAGATGGAAGCCAATTTAGAGGCTATCGCTATTGCTGAATGCTATGAAAACGGTAAGCCCGTACGCGAAACCTTGGCTGCCGACATTCCACTAGCTGTCGATCACTTTCGCTATTTTGCCAGTGCCATTCGCGCCCAAGAAGGTGGTATCAGCCAAATCGATGAAGACACCGTCGCCTATCACTTCCATGAGCCACTTGGCGTCGTCGGTCAAATCATTCCTTGGAACTTTCCTATCCTAATGGCAGTTTGGAAACTTGCCCCTGCCCTTGCTGCTGGTAACTGCGTTGTACTCAAACCTGCTGAGCAAACGCCAGCTTCTATTTTATTCATGCTAGAAACCATCGGTATCGCTGATATATTACCAAAAGGCGTACTTAACGTCGTCAATGGTTTCGGTGTTGAAGCTGGTAAGCCTCTAGCATCTAACCCACGTATTAATAAAGTGGCTTTCACTGGCGAGACCACCACTGGTCGTCTCATCATGCAGTACGCTAGTGAAAACATCATTCCAGTAACGCTAGAGCTTGGTGGTAAGAGTCCAAATATTTTCTTTGCCGATATCATGGATGAAGACGATGATTTCTTGGACAAAGCAGTTGAAGGTCTAGTGATGTTTGCACTAAACCAAGGCGAAGTTTGTACTTGCCCATCGCGTGCTCTGGTTCATGAAAGCATTTATGATGAGTTTATTAAACGCTGTATCGCCCGTGTCGAAGCGATCAAAATGGGCAACCCACTAGATACCGATACCATGATTGGTGCGCAAGCCAGCTCAGATCAGTTAGAGAAAATCCTCTCTTATCTTGATATTGGTAAAAAAGAAGGCGCCAAAGTATTGGTTGGCGGCGAACGAGCCAAACATGAGGGAGATTTGGGAGATGGCTACTATGTGCAGCCGACTATCTTTGAGGGTACCAATGACATGCGCGTGTTCCAAGAAGAAATCTTTGGACCTGTACTCGCCGTCACAACCTTTAAAGACGACGAAGAAGCCATGAGCATTGCCAATGATACATTATATGGTCTAGGCGCTGGCATCTGGACACGTAGTGTACATAAGGCCTATCGTTTCGGACGTGGCATCCAAGCTGGTCGCGTATGGACCAACTGCTATCATGTCTATCCTTCGCATTCAGCGTTTGGTGGCTACAAGCAGTCTGGTATCGGTCGCGAAAACCATCTGATGATGCTCGATCACTATCAGCAAACCAAAAACATGCTGGTGTCTTATAGTCCTAAAAAAATGGGCTTCTTTTAAATCTATCTCTCAAGGCACTTTATGGCAAAACTGTAAAGTGCGACCTTGATGCTTGTTGAGCATCTTAATACAAAGAACGATGACAAGGAGTTGTAACGTGAGTAATAAAATGAAAGCGGCTGTTTTGCACGAGTTTGGACAACCTTTGCAAATTGAAGAAGTAGACATTCCGACCCCAGGTGCCGGTCAAATCGTGGTAAAAATGCAAGCATCAGGTGTCTGTCATACTGACCTGCACGCTGTCGAAGGTGATTGGCCTGTAAAACCAAGTCCACCATTTATCCCAGGACACGAAGGCGTAGGTTTGATAACTGCTGTGGGTGACAACGTTCATCATGTCAAAGAGGGTGATAGAGTTGGTGTGCCTTGGCTTTACTCTGCTTGTGGTCACTGTACCCATTGTTTGGGTGGCTGGGAGACCTTGTGCCTAAGTCAAGAGAACTCTGGCTACTCAGTAAATGGCAGTTTTGCAGAATATGTCCTAGCAGATGCAAACTATGTTGGTATTATCCCTGAGAGCGTTGACTCTGTTGAGATTGCACCAGTTTTATGCGCAGGTGTTACCGTGTATAAAGGTCTAAAAATGACCGACACCAAGCCGGGTGATTGGGTCGTTATTTCAGGTATCGGTGGACTTGGTCACATGGCAGTACAGTATGCTATTGCCATGGGCTTGAATGTTGCTGCTGTCGATATTGACGATGAAAAACTTGAATTTGCCAAAAAACTGGGGGCGACCGTCACCGTTAATGCCAAAAACACCGACCCTGCCGAATATCTACAAACAGAAATCGGTGGTGCTCATGGTGCGCTCGTAACAGCGGTATCGTCTAAAGCATTTGATCAAGCCCTAGGTATGTTACGACGCGGTGGTACGTTGGTCTGTAATGGTCTGCCAACGGGTGACTTCCCTGTTTCTATCTTTGACACTGTTCTAAACGGTATTACCATTCGTGGCTCAATCGTTGGTACCCGTCTAGACTTGCAAGAGTCGTTAGATATGGCGGCGGAAGGTAAAGTAAAAGCAACTGTTGCCGCTGAGCCGCTTGATAATATCAATGACATTTTTGACCGTATGCGCGATGGTAAAATTGAAGGTCGCATCGTCATTGACTACTCTATGTAGACAGGTCAATTAATCGAGACATTTTCACTTTTTAGAAACTGTCTCGATAATTATGACGTTTGGTCACAAATAAAAGGTCGTATCGTTTTCAGCCACATGCTATTAATGATGTGAGTGAAAATGATGCGGCCTTTTATACTCTTACTTAGCTTATATCCGTAAGCAGCATGATAGTAATTCAGCGATAATTTTGAAGATAAGGAGCATGACATGAAACTTGAAGCGACAGAGTCCTGCGTTGCGTTAATTGAACTATTAAAGTCTAAGCATGGTGATTTGATGTTTCATCAATCGGGTGGCTGCTGCGATGGTAGCTCACCTATGTGCTATCCGTTAGGTGAATTCAAAGTTGGTGGGCAAGATGTACTCGTGGGTGAGCTCGCAGGCTGCCCCTTTTATATGGGTAAAGCTCAGTACAAACTTTGGCAACATACCAATCTCACGATTGATGTGGTTAACGGACGCGGGGCCAGTTTTTCGCTTGAGATACCTGAAGGTAAGCGCTTTATCGTACGCTCAGAAGTATGCGCGGTATAAGTTTTATAGCTGACGCTTCTCATGATTGACACTTGATTGACAAGACAGTGCCAGATTAAGACTTTACGAAGTCTTATTCACAAAAAAATACGCTCTGGTCATTTTTATTTATTTAATTCAGTACAATAATGGCTATGGTAAAGTGTAACCAATTTTATTTGGCATGGATGCTATAAGGAATATAAAATGGAATTTGACGCAACCTTTGATTACGTCATCGTCGGTGGCGGCTCTGCAGGCTGTGTGCTTGCCAGCCGGCTGACAGAAAATCCAGACATCAGTGTCTGTTTATTAGAATATGGGGGTGAAGGCAAGGACCTCGCAGTTCGTGTGCCTGCTGGGCTGATTTTGATGGTGCCAGGTAAACCGCTGAAATTGAACAATTGGTGTTTTCATACCACCCCGCAAACGCATCTGAATAACCGTCGCGGCTTCCAACCACGTGGTCAATGCTTGGGTGGCTCCTCTGCTATTAATGCCATGATTTATACCCGTGGTAGTGCTTTAGACTATGAACGCTGGGTTGAGCAAGGCTGCGAAGGCTGGGGATTTAACGATGTGTTGCCCTACTTTATTAAAGCAGAAAACAATATCCATGGCGCTGATAACCTACATGGTGATAGCGGCCCTTTACATGTCAGTGACTTACTAAGTCCACGCGATATCTCAAAAGCATTTGTAGACGCTGCGATTGCCAATGGTTTAGATGATAACCAAGATTTTAATGGCAAAAAACAAGATGGTGCTGGGCTATATCAAGTCACTCATTTTCATGGGGAAAAACAAGGTCAACGCTGCTCTGCGGCGGCCGCCTATCTACATTCAGTTCAAAGCCGACCAAATCTGACCGTTATTACCCATGCGCAAGCCAACCGTGTCATTTTTGAGGAAAAGCAAGCTGTTGGAGTCGCTTATGAAAAAGACGGTGTTGAACATACGGTGATGGCGCATCATGAAGTCATCTTATCAGGTGGCGCTTTTGGATCACCAAAAGTTCTGATGTTATCGGGCATAGGCCCATCTGAACATTTGCAGTCACATGGCATTGATGTGTTAGTAGATGCGCCTGACGTTGGCGGTAACTTGCAAGATCATCTAGACGTGGTCTTTGACTATGAGGTTAATACCACCGATGTCATCGGTATTGGCATGGCAACCATTTCAACCTTAACCAAAAGCATTCGACAATGGAGAAAAGATGGCACGGGCCTCTTTTCTACCAACTACGCTGAAGCGGGCGCGTTTTTTAGTGTCGGTGATGACCCAAAAGAATGGCCTAATACCCAACTGCATTTTGTCATATCGCGCGTGATTGAGCACGGTCGTGATCTTAGACGCGGCTTTGCCGTCTCTTGTCATAGCTGCTATCTACGCCCTGAAAGCCGCGGCACCGTTAGGCTTGATTCTGCTGACCCATCAGCTGCGGTATTGATTGATCCAAACTATCTCTCGCATCCCAAAGATGTAGAGTATATGGTGGCCGGTGCTGAGCGTACGCGCGCCATCATGCAAGAATCGCCCATCGCCAAATATATCACCGAAGACTACCCTGCTCCTTATATTGAAAAAGACGGTATGCTCGGCTATATCCGCAATAAGTCAGATACCATCTACCATCCTGTCGGTACTTGTCGTATGGGTTCAGACGACAAATCAGTGGTCGACTTAGAATTAAAAGTACGCGGCGTCAGCGGATTACGGGTTATTGATGCGTCCGTAATGCCGACTTTGATTAGCGCCAATACCAATGCACCAACGATTATGATTGCTGAAAAATTGGCCGACCTTATTAAAGCCAACCATCATCATATTGAGCTAGCCGCGTCATAAAATACGTTAGGATGGGGTGGAATGGGATAAGCAGCTTATTGTGGCTGCTTTTCTTTAACAAGCTTATCTATTCAAAACTTTATATTCAATAAAATGAGAATAAGCTGATGGTATAAAAATGTGGCTCATATTTTTTCGTTGCTATCTTTAGAACTTATTTAGGCAATTTTATATTAGTAGTCTATGTTCTGGTTTTTAGAATACTGAAAAAAATCGACAAGCGACGTTAGTTTACTGAATTCAGTAACGACTAATAAATTCGGCAATAAAGATATTAAAACGAAACGTTTTCTATCAAAATTAGTTTATAGATGCCTTGCATTAGCAGTGTTTAACAGAGTATATTTAAACGACTTATTTATATCAGTATTTTTTGCAAACCTGACTGACGGTTTATAGAACCTGACGCATTTTTTATTTGCTTATCAACAATACGATATAAACAATTGCTTTAAAGGGAATTAAAAGGACGTCAAGCATATTTATGGTTCACAAACGAACTTATAAAGATGCTTGGCAACTAATTATAATTACATAGGATGTAATAATGCAAAAATCACTCTTCAAATTGACCTTATTGGCGACGGTTATCTTAGGTATCAGCGCCTGTAGCGGCGACAACAAAACTACAGATGACTCTGCTGCCAGCTCAGACGCTAAAGCCGCGAAAACCCTACTTTATTGTTCAGAAGGCAGCCCTGCTGGCTTTGATCCCGCACAGTACACCGCAGGTACTGATTTTGATGCGAGCGCCTATCCTATCTATAATGGCTTGGTGGAATTCAAAAGAGATGGCACTGAGATTCAGCCAGCCTTAGCCGAAAGCTAGGATATTAGTGAAGATGGCAAGACTTATACCTTTAATCTGCGCAAAGGCGTCAAATTCGGTAAAACCGATTACTTTACCCCAACCCGCGATTTTAACGCGGACGACGTGGTCTTTACGCTAGAACGTATCACCAATCCTGATTTTGAATTTAATAAAGCCTATCCTGCTGAGTTCCCGTATTCTGTCGGCATGGGGCTGCCTGATCTGATCTCTACTATCGAAAAGGTCGATGACAATACCGTGAAAATCACTCTCAGCGAGACCAACGCGCCGTTTTTACAAAACCTAGCGATGGCCTTTGCTTACATCGATTCTGCTGAATATGCAGACAAGTTAATGGCTGCTGGTAATGCGGCTGACATTAATACCAAACCTGTTGGTACCGGACCTTTCGTCTTTACTTCCTATCAAAAAGATGCGCAAATTCGTTATACCAAAAATCCAGATTATTGGAACAAAGACGATATTCATATCGACAATCTAGTGTTTGTCATCACCAAAGACTCGGCGGTTCGCGCGCAAAAAGTGCAAGCTGGCGAATGTCATGTGTCCGCTTATCCAAAACCTGCCGAGATTGACTCTGTTAAAAAATCCGGTAAGGCCACCGTCCTTGATCAACCCGGCTTTAACGTCGGTTATGTCGGCTACAACGTTGAAAAACCAAAGCTTAGCGACCTTAAAGTTCGTCAAGCATTAGATATGGCCATCAACAAAGACGCTATTATTAACGCCGTTTATCAAAGCGAAGGGCTTAAAGCCACCAACCCTATGCCACCAACACAATGGGGTTATGATAAATCGATCAAAGACGCGCCTTATGACGTCGAAAAAGCCAAGTCCCTTATGAAAGAAGCAGGTGCAGATAAGCTTGCCATCAATCTCTGGTATATGCCCGTTCAGCGCCCTTACAATCCAAATGCCAAACTCATGGCGGAAATGCTACAAGCAGATTGGGCGAAGATTGGTGTTAATGCCAAGCTGGTCACTTACGAGTGGGGCGAGTATCTAAATCGCGCCGCTAAAGGCGAGCACGATGTTATTTTAGCAGGCTGGACAGGTGATAATGGTGACCCTGATAACTGGCTTGGTACATTGTTATCTTGTGATGCGGTCGGTGGCAATAACTACTCGCGCTGGTGTAATAAAGACTTTGACACTTTGGTGACTAATGCCCGTCAGATTACCAATCAAGATGATCGCGTCAATGACTATGTAAAAGCTCAGCAGATATTTAAAGAGCAACTGCCATGGACGACGATGGCGCATTCGGTGGTAACGGTATTCACCGCACCAAACGTCGTCGATTATAAAATTAGTCCACTTGGCTCAATACGCTTCGATGGTGTAAAAGTTGAATAATCTTAACTGATGAAGTCCGGTATGACATACACGATTGTTTAATTGGTATTCGGCTGGGTCAGATACTCTGCTCCAGCCTTATTTATATAAATTAAGCACTCTGTTAAGCAACCGCTTTGTTAAGCATGCTGTCACCAACACTCTCATCATTATCAACATTCTAGTCATCAACTTAGAGTTATTAAACCATAACTATTGAACCACAACTATTGAGCAGCCCATGCTACTTTATATTTTGCGTCGCATTGCCATTCTCATTCCTGTCTATCTTGGCTTAACGCTATCGACATTTACCCTGATTCGGCTCGTCCCCGGAGACGCCGTCGAGATTATGATGGGTGAGCGTATGGTCGATCCAGAGCTCCATGCTCGTGCCTTAGAAAGACTAGGATTAGACAAACCCCTCATCGTTCAATATTGGGATTATTTAACCGGTATCTTGACCGGTGATTTTGGTCAGTCCTTTCGTACCCGTACTCCAGTATTACAAGACTTCTTTGCCCATTTTGTGCCAACCTTAGAGCTGGCGGTATGCGCCATTGTTATTGCCAGTGTCATTGGGGTCAGCTTAGGTATCTTTGCCGCGCTGCGCCGTGGCACGTGGATTGATTACACTCTGATGTCAGGTGCGCTGGCAGGATACTCAATGCCCATCTATTTATTAGGACCTATCCTAACCGGTATATTCGCCCACTATCTAGGCCTATTACCCGTCGCCGGTGTCATATCTGTCGCGCAGTTTTTGGACGTCAAACCTTTATATGGTTCATGGCTATTGGGTTCCTTGACTTCAGGTGAACCGGGCGCATTTTGGGACGTGGTAAAACATTTTATCTTACCGTCTATTGCCTTATCGACCATACCACTCGCGATGATTGCACGCATGACGCGCTCGGCGATGCTAGAGGTACTAGATGAAGATTATGTACGTACCGCACGCGCTAAAGGCTTATCGCCGCGCCGCGTGATATTGGTACACGTGATGCGCAATGCCTTGATTACTGTGGTGACGGTAATTGGCTTACAGATGGCAACCTTGCTCGCTGGCGCTATTATCACTGAGACTATTTTTAGTTGGCCGGGTGTTGGTAATTGGCTTACAGATGGCTTCTTTACCCGTGATTATCCTATTGTGCAAAACGGTATCTTATTGGTCGCCACCGCCTTGATTTTGGTTAGCTTATTTATTGATATTTTGTATGGTCTGATCAATCCGCGCATCAGACATACTTCTTAATTTAACATTGATAAATACTCATATTATAAATAGTGGCTATTGGTGTTTGCATGGTTTTGAGTGATTTTTTAGCAAATGCTTAATACTTATTAAGGCTAAAACTCTAAAACTTTAAATATTAGCAAAGCACTAGCCACTGTAGGAAATGCTCATGAAGCCTTCTGTTCTTCCCTCTGATCTTAAGCTGATGGCAGCGACACCGCCGTCGTCTTGGCAGTTATTTTTATCGACATTTTGCCGCAATAAAGGCGCGGTACTTGGTTTTATAGTACTGGCCTTGATGGTGATTATCGCCATACTTGCGCCCGCCCTTGCACCGCATGACCCTTATGAATTATTTACCGGTCAAGAGCAATTGCCGCCAGCGTTTTTAAGTGGCGGCGATACGATGTTTTGGCTTGGGACTGATGATGCCGGTCGAGATACCTTATCTCGGGTGATGTATGGCGCACGTTACTCGTTGTTTATCGGTCTAAGTGCGACGACCCTTGCTATGTTGGTCGGCGTCTCGCTAGGGCTTAGCGCCGCGTTTTGGCCAAAGGTTTGGGGCAAGGCGGTGATGCTAGTCAATGATATTTTGATGTCTTATCCAAGCTTACTATTGGCGATTATTATTGCGGCTATCTTAGGGCCGTCTATGACCAACACCATTATTACCATTGCCTTGGTTTGTACCCCACCTTTTATCCGTCTGACACGCGCTACCGCCATGGTAGAGCTACAACGTGAGTACTTTGTTGCCTCGCAAGTCATGGGGGCTGGCGTGCTGCGCTTATTATTTATAACTATTTTACCTAACTGTATGGCACCGCTTATCGTCCAAGCGACAATGATTTTTTCCTCTGCTATTTTAGAAGCAGGCGCAATTGGTTTCTTAGGCTTTGGCGTGCAACCACCAGATGCCGAATGGGGCGCAATGCTCGGTACAGCGCGGCAATATATTCAAAGTAATGTTTGGCTCGCTATTTGGCCGGGTGTCGCCATCTTCTTAGCTGCCTTGTCGATTAACCTGACGGGTGATGGCTTACGCGATGCGCTAGATCCCAAATTAAAGCAGGTGACCTAAGATGACTGATACCTTAGATAAAACAGCGCTTACCCATACTTCTATGAATGGCTCGTTAATAAAAGAAGCGCCACTGTTGTTAGATATTGAAAATCTTTCGGTCACTTTTGGTCAAGGCGCGCGTGCTTTTCGCGCCGTCGATGATGTATCATTAAAAATCACCCAAAGCGAAGTCATCGCCGTCGTCGGTGAATCAGGCTCGGGTAAGTCGGTCACTATGATGGCACTCATGGGACTTCTGCCGCCCTCTGCGACAGTTCGTGCCAAGCGGGTGATGTTTGATAATAAAGACATGCTGAGTATGTCAGCCAAAGAAAAGCGCGGCATCATTGGTAAAGATATTTCCATGATTTTTCAAAATGCCATGTCTTGTCTAAATCCGAGCTTTACCATTGAGATGCAACTGGGTGAAGTACTGCGTAAGCATCTTGGACTGCGCGGTGCAGCGGTACAGACGCGTATCTTAGAGCTGCTCGAACTGGTTGAGATGCCGGATGCCAAAAATCGACTTAAGGTTTATCCGCATCAATTATCGGGCGGTATGAGTCAGCGGGTCATGATTGCGATGGCGATTGCTTGCGAGCCAAAACTGCTTATCGCCGATGAGCCAACCACGGCTCTTGATGTCACGGTGCAAGCACAAATTATGGATTTGCTCGGGCGCTTACAACGCGAAAAGCAAATGGCAATGGTATTAATTACCCATGACTTGGGTTTGGTCGCGCAAAACTCACGCGATGTCGCCGTTATGTATGCCGGACAAGTGGTCGAAACCAGCACAGTGCCGGAGATTTTTCAACATCCTGCCCACCCTTATACCGAAGCTTTACTGCAAGCCATCCCTGAGCTGGCTATTGGGCAAGACAGGCTCAATAGTTTGCCGGGTGTGGTACCCAGCCAATATGATCGCCCAAGCGGTTGCTTATTGTCTCCCCGCTGTCCCTATAAAGAGCCCGCTTGTGAAGTACCGCCGCCCATTTTAGATACGCCCAATGGCAAAGTGCGCTGTATTCACTCTGAATTGCCTAATTTACCTACTCGCACCTCCACCCCTCACCCTGCTACTTTGGAGTCACAGCATGAGTCATAAAGTGGTCTTAAAAGCAGACAACCTACACAAGCATTACCCAGTATCACAAGGATTGGGCAAGCCTAAAGCTTATGTTAAAGCCCTAAATGGTGTCTCGTTTGAGCTTGAAGCGGGCAAGACGCTGGCGGTCGTTGGTGAGTCAGGCTGTGGTAAATCAACGCTTGCCCGCCAGTTGACCCTCATTGAAGAGCCCACTGACGGCGAGTTATTTATCAACGATGAAGCAACGACCGGTTATAGTAGAAAAGCATTAAAAGAGTTGCGTACCGAAATCCAGATGGTATTCCAAAACCCTTATGGCAGCCTAAACCCGCGTCATACGATTGGTTATCAATTGACTGAGCCTTTAGATATTCATACCAAGCTATCTAAAGAAGAAAAGCGCGACAAAATAAACGAGATGATGAGGCATGTCGGTCTACGTCCCGAACATGCGGGCCGTTATCCACATATGTTTTCAGGTGGACAACGCCAACGTATCGCCCTCGCCCGCGCGATGATGCTTAATCCTAAAATTGTCGTCGCTGATGAGCCAACCTCAGCGCTCGATGTGTCGATTCAAGCACAAGTATTGAATCTATTTATGGATTTGCAAGACGAATATCATACTGCGTACGTTTTTATCTCGCACAACTTATCAGTAGTACGCCATGTCGCCGATGATGTGATGGTGATGTACTTAGGTCAGGCCGTCGAACACGGGCCTAAGGAAGCGATTTATAATGCCCCAAAGCACCCTTATACCATTGCTTTATTGGCCGCAGCACCAACTGTGAGTGGTCATAAAAATGATTTAACCCTACATGGTGAGCTGCCAAGTCCGCTTAATCCGCCAAGTGGCTGCGCCCTGCACAAGCGCTGTCCTTATGCCAAACCACAATGCAGTGAAATAGAGCCGCAACTGCGCGAATGGGACGGTCGATTGGTCGCTTGTTTACGATTGGAGGAGATTTATGGGTGAAGTAGCTATGGGTTGATCACATCTAATTAACGTTCACCACACCGCGACATTTAGGAAACTGACTACAACCATAAAATACTTGCCCTTCGCGCGCGCCTTTTTTTGCCACCCGTTCAATCATTTCACTATGACATCTTGGGCAAGCGGGAATGTTATCGGACATATCAGAAAAAACTAGGGCGTCGTCGACTTGCTCGATAATAGAAGACTCCTTAGTAGAAGACTCCTTGATTTTAGGCTCTGATTCCAAAACCTCAAATGGGGTAATAAAGACAGAGTCATCATTTTTCATTTGAAAGCTAGGCTGCACATTGCTAGAGGGAACAATCGATGTCTGACCTTGTTCAACTTCCGTTTGACCAGACCATCGAAGTACTTCTCTGCTTTTAACAGCAGTTTTTATTTCTGGTGCAGCTTTAGCTTTAGCAACTAATTTACTTTTTGGCTTATCGGTTGGCTGCTTATTTGAGTTGCCATGCTTGTTTTTTAGATAGGCTTTATGCTGACTGTTAGTTTTCCAAGATTTGCTAAATCTATTACTTTCAATTTGCTCAACTATAGATTTGACTTCTTCATCGGTTAATAATTTATCCTGCTTTTTCTTAACATAAGACGCCATCCCATTAGTCAAGACATGCTCTGGCAGCTCATCACGAGTCTTAAGCTCACATTCACCGATAAAAGCAATCATCGAGTGAAAATAGCTCATCTCTAATTCTAATAAATCAGCTAGCGTTTTAATATGTAGATAATTCTGCCGTAGTGGATTCTGAAACTTATATTTGCGTCCATTTGGGAAGGCTTGTGTCCACTGTCTTTGCTTCTCATTACCGAATATCCAGCCTTTATAGTTTTTGGTTTCGATGACAAAGATGCCGTATACAGAGACGATAATATGATCGATTTGTGTGCTACCACCTTTGTCTCTTGGCAAGGTAATACCGTTTAATCGGTGATAGACGTTTTTGTCTAGTTTTAACCACATGGCAACGTTGATGACAGTTTCACCTAAGAAACCTTTGAAGCTGGATTTTAGGGACATCT